>JBJEBP010000076.1:0-14355 GCA_051870135.1 Candidatus Cryptobacteroides sp.
CAGCTCGTCTTCGGTGAGGCCGGTAGCATGAAGGATGAACTCAAAAGACATACCCCTCGTTTCATATATTCACAAAGTGAAAAGTTCCTTGCCAATTTTTGACAACCTATATAATTGGTATCTGCTATTAGGTTTATCTGGAACCGTCATCTCTACTATCCCAAGAAAAATCATAGGGTCAATAATCTGTTTCTTAAACCTGGTTCTGTTTGCAATATTTGAGATTCCCTGAAGATCTTTTAAGGATGTTTCAATAAATAACGTATTAATGACCTTTACTACCTTATCAAGGACTCTAATATCAGACCAACTCTCCATTGACTTGAGACAATCATTAGCCGACTTGGTACGAACATTCGCAAGGAATTTATTAAGAGGCTGATTATCAGATAGTTCCGCATAGGAATCAACTTGGTACAGACTTGGTACAAGTTGTGACATGATACGCAACATTACCTCTCTAATCTTCGGGAGATTCATTTTATCTTCCACCCTATTAACGTTCTGCCCTACAAAATCAGGATGGCAAGGAATATCAATTAAGAAGAATGTCCGGCCCTCATCTGTCCGTAATCTCGCTCTTCCTGAGCCGTTCCGCCTCAGCTCATTCTGTATTGTAGGAATACCTGTTGCTCGTCCTTCAGTAAGATCAAGTTCTTTCAGAAAATCTCCCAGACGTACATTCCTATATCTCCGACTTCTTAATGCAATAGCCTGATTAATATCATCCATACTGATAGAGCGGTCTGGACCAGAATAACTTAATATAGAAATATGGTCTGGCTCAATTGTAATTTCAACTGGTTGCCACTCTTGATAGTCCCTATGATACAAGGCATTTACTACAGCTTCCTCTATCGCTTGATAGGGATAATTTACAGTTTTTACAGAACGTTCATCATCCTTGGGCTTGACAATTCTCTCTTTAATGACGTTGGTCCGCAAATAATCCAAAGTCATTCGAATCATCTGTGGCACTGTACCTTTTATTGAAGGTGCTTCCACAATATGATTAGGATTATTAACCCTGCCTTCCGGGAAGGTAACAATATCCACTTGAGATTTTGGAAAAAACTTCTCAAGTCTATCACAGAACATCATTGCCGCAACATTTTTTAATTTACGGTTTTCTGCAGGGCCAACAAAAAGATCCATACTATCAAGAATTGACTCTAAATTCTCCGAACGGAAGTCAATAGCTAACTTGCTATTAACGCTGACAAGATAATCCCGGACAAGAGTTGAAGATATATCTCCCAAAGTAAGATTTTGATTCCCTTTCTCATCAAAAGGCACTCGCGAAGCCAAATCTCTCAATTGGTCCAATATGTCTCCTTTTGCGATTTCAGAACTAGCACCATTTCGCACATAAAATTCGTATTGCTTAACACGCGCAATTACATCGCGAGGTACTGAATACGGCCTATTAATGCCGACCGGAATCCATATAACAAGAATGTATTTACCATCAACGATCTCAACTGAGGTCCTCGGGGAATAATATGGAGTAATCAAGTTATTGAACCCAACCATACTCCTCTGAATACTATCCAACTGTTCTATGTCAATCCCCTTCACCGGCCTGACAGCAACTCCCTCTATCTCTTCTACTCCGACTAATACATATCCTCCACCATTATTATCCAAGTCATTCGCAAAAGCACATACAGAATGATAAACAGCGACGGGATTCCAACCCTGTTTGAACTCTATTCTGTTGGATTCGACTCTGTTTTTATTCAACAAAGACTCTATGTCAATTGGAAGTGCCATACTATCCCTCTATTAGAAAAACCATTATCAAATATTCTTCAGTTCGTCTTCGGTGAGGCCGGTCACATCAAGGATGAACTCGAATGACATGCCCTTTGACTTAAGTTTAATGGCAGTCTCCGCACGTCCCTCAGCACTCCAAGCTCCCGACCTTTTTGGTCAGCGTAGGCAATATACTCATTTAGTTTCTTCTCTCCAAAATGCGCTACGTCAGCCGCATAAAATAGACCATTAAGTTCCTCAAGCCCTTCTGGCTGTTCGGGTATGAGGTTGGTAAGGTTGGACAACGGTCTCGCTTTCCTTCCAGAAGGCAAGGCAGAGAAGTTAACGCTTACGAAGATAATCCCGATATATACACAAAAATATCTCCCATCGCTCACTAATTATCCGATATGCTCCCCAAATTGTTTGATCTTGTGTATGGTATAACAGAATCTGCTACTGTAAACCCTGCCATAAGCTCATCTCGGACATCCTGTATTGTAGCGGCATTCTGCACCTTCGTACCTTCATCTGAAGGTCTGAGAAGAATTACTTCTTCAGCAGATATGCCCTTGTCTGAAAGCATCTCATAGCTATGCGTTGTGATAATTACCTGTCTGATTTCTCTCTTGCTCCTCTGCATCTTGGATATGAAGGACGGCAATTGGGCAACAATTGAAGAATGGAGATTTGTTTCAGGCTCTTCCAAGAGTACAGTTCCTTTGCAATCCAAAAGAGCAAAAATGAAACCTATCAGGCGAAGAGTTCCATCAGAAAACTGACTTTCCTGCTGTTTGCTTCCATTTGCCCGCCAATGTTCATAACGAGCTTCAAGGTGCGGCCTTCCATTCTTGTCATATGATAAGGTTAACTCATCTAACTGCGGCACAGCTCTCTTCAATACCTCATTAACTCTTCTTAGGTATGCTGCACTCGTATTCTTGTTCATCGAAGCAAGTCTCTGTATGAAAGTTCGGCCATAAAAGTCATCAATCTCCGAAGGGATTAGAAGCGATGAATCTCTCACCAATTGAGGTACGATATTAAGGTACTCCATGCTGGTGAAGAAATTTCGCAATTCCCTGAACTTTTGATTAGAAGTTGCCTGCTCCAGATGGGTATATTTCAGTGTGTCCGAGTCTTCTCCATCGCTAGATGGAGTGCGAAGTAGTATTATCTCATCCCCTTTTCTAACCTCTTCCTTAAGAATACTGACTTCTTTCCTCATTATGCCTCCGCCGATACTCTTGAACGAAAGACAATACTCCCATTTCTGATTATTCTCATCATCTTCCAACACCACGGCAATCTCAATGTCTGTTCTGGTCCTTGCTGCGAGACAGCGTAATTTTTTCATTCCCCCACGGGAAGAAACTGCCGTTTGAAGTCCACCCCCATTTCTGGCGATGTCGCGCAAAAACCTGAAGGCATCCAAAAAATTGGACTTACCTGATGCATTGGCCCCAACAATAAAGGTCCGTTCAGAAATTGCGACATCGCAGCGATGGAAATTTTTCCAATTCACCAGCTCAATATTTGTAATAATCATACACTTTGCTTGATTATCTGTCAGACAAAAGTTATTTCTTCTTATGCGAAGATACAATATAAATCTGACAATAACTCAATGTTCAATTCAAACTATTTGCTATCGCTTTTGCCTGAGAGACTCTCCATATTCTTCGTTTTTTAATCACGACAGAATTTTCTTCAGCTCGTCTTCGGTGAGACCGGTAGCATGAAGGATGAACTCAAAAGACATACCCATATCCTTCAGATTAATGGCGGTCTTCGCAAGACCTTTTGCAATGCCCTGTGCGAGACCCTGTGCGAGACCCTGCTCCACTCCGGTATCCGTGGCATACTTAAGCTGTGCCCAATAATCACGTTCTGTCATAATGTCCTCCTCGTATTCTTTTAGTTTCTCCGAATCGAAATGTGCCACTTCCGCCGCCCTGAAAAGCCGGTCAATCTCCTCATTGGCCAACTCCTCCGGCTTGCTTTCCATCCCACCGATATGCTTGAGTGCATAGCACCATTTGTCAACTGCATTGGCGCATCCTGAAAGCGGCTTGTCGAAACGGCTCAACAAGATGTTTGTTCGGCACGTTAAGCAGCACAATCATATAGACCGGAGGGACATTGTACTCCAAAACTTTGCCTTTCTTTTTGCCGGCCTTCAAATTGGACTCATAAACCTTCGATGTGTAATACAGACAACGGCGAAAGAAATGCTGCTGCTTGTAGTTCTGCATCTCAATGATGATTTCCGTCCCATCAACGGTCACACACCGCAGGTCAATCCGGATTGTCTTGCTCCTGTCAGTCTTGCCAGGCAACTCGGTCCGCATCCGACACCACGTCCGCATAACGCCCCGATGCCTTCTTCCTCATTTCCTTTTCCATAGATTCCAAGTTTTACTCCTCCCGCACATCGTGTCCGGGACTGGACAAAACTATGTCATCTCAGGAAAAATTCCAACAAGAGTGGTATTTCCAACTGCAGAAATATATGAATTTTAAATGTTTTGAGATGAATCTTTAATTTTCCACCTATGCCAATGAATTGAGAACTATCTCTGATTCTCTCTTCACAGACTCGAACTTATCGAAATCTCTTTCGTAATCAATGGGAGAAAAGTCAATGTTGTCCTCATTGAAACAAAGCCTGGACTCCAAATCAAATAATGATAGAAGAGACTGCACTCTCTCATTTGGCGAATCATAGGAAGTCACAGAAGTAAAATCCTTCTTGAACATTATCGAGAAGGCTGTCGCATGGAATGACGTAGTTACAATATACGAAGCCTCTTTTATCAGCCCTAAAAATGTCCCTGGAGACTTGGTTTGCACCTTGCCCTTAAAAGCGAAAGTTTCCAAATTTGAAGTGAATTCCAGTATCTCCAAATTCTTCCGTGCAGCCACAGTTTTCGCAATTTCTACTGCTTGTTGCCATCTTGATAACATAAAAAGCAGAAGAAATGGTTTGCGGGTTTTTGGCTTTTGAATTATTGACTCAAATCCATCAGCTCCAACTAACATCACCGGGTCCAAAGTCATAACAGCATTATCAATACCCTTGACTTTGAGCCACTTGAGCAGGCTGTTTTCACGCACGCCAATTTTATCAAAATAGGCCAGCCGCACCAACAATTGCCTATTGCCATCTTCGATATTGGCGACTCTCCCTACACTTGCGGAATAAGCTATGCACTTCTTCCCTCTAAAAGCTACAGAGTCAGCCAAATAATGATTGTCATATCCGCCGCATATATTAGGATTCCATATCTGGTCGCTCCCGAAGACAAAAGCATCAATATCTGTACATGACTTGTCAAAATCAATCCGGAGCAAATGTAATCTCCTCCTGACAAATCTCTCGAACCTGTAATTCCGCAACCCCCTTATCGGGGCAACGAGTAATTCTCTAAGATTCCATTTCAATCCGGCCAAGAAACCTTTATCCCGCCATTCTCCGAATTTAAAAAGGCGATATGGTTCTACGAGATATGATGGCCTATAGTCAATGACATAAACTTGATGCCCCTGCTTTTCCAAATATGTCTGCAAGGCATAGGCTTGCAGAACAGCACCATAATTTCTGGCACAATGAAATGTCAAGATACCAACTCTCATATTAGATGCCCAGCTTATTACGTAGTATTCTGTATGCAGTCCGAGACTTCTGACAAAATCTTTTCACAAGATAATCCACGCCTGCATCACCGTATTTTCTTGAAACGTATTCAAAGCCCCTTTTGGAATAATCCCGTTCGAACGACTCCCATTCCGAGTCAAATACACTGGGAGCCTTAAGATTCGGCTGGATATACGAAAGGTGTTCAATGGCACGAAGGTCATAAGTATCTCTTAACTGGTTGATGAACATCTGTCCTTTTGTACTGTTCACCAAGACTAAGGATACCCCTTTATCGTCTTTATTCATATCCGGAACGTTCTGTTCCCATCCCCAGAAATCGCCTAAAGTAATATCCGAAGGACGGTTAAAGTTTGAATAACGACACACTGAACATACCGGGCGAAACATAATAACCCTTTTGAAAAGGTATGCAAAGGATTTTCTCGAAATCCACCCTTGTTTCTCCAAAAGAAAAGACTCTACCTGGGCAGACCATCCGTGCCGTTCCTTATCTCTGAACTCAGCCTTCAAAACTTTATCTTTATACTTATGCTCTATATAATCCAGATAATCTTTCCATATTTTCGGCGCAGGTACGCCGTGGCATATTATATCTACATACAGAAGATTAGTGTCATCCACTTTATGATACCCCAGGAAGGATTTGAGAGCGGCTATCTGGCACGGCGTTCCTGAAAATAAAACCTGCAAGCTATTCTCAAGATCGCTCTTTACCAAAGAAAAAATTCCTGTGACATCACTCTGCACATATTTGCTCCCTCTCATGCGGTCCCGCTCAGCCGAAGTTGTTGCCCGAACATGCTGAACACGAAAAGAAGAGTCAAAAGCAGCACCATATACCGAGCCATTATGAGAGAGAACGATATCCGAAAGTCCCACAAAAAGAGCTCCGGAACGGCTATTCATGAGTTCATTTTCGTCTTTATGCCTCGCAGCAAATATTTCCGGAAAACTGAACTCTGTTATGCATTTATACTCCCCCTGCAATGAACATACTCTCTCGCATAATCCGCAATCCCGACATTTCTGGGAATCAACTTTCGGATAAAGGAACCCAAGGGAATCAGTATCCATTGATATAGCGTCATAAGGGCAAACGATGGAGCAAACAGTGCAGCCGCAACACTTAGTTCTGTCATTAACAGATATCATCCCTTGATTTTATTAATCGTAGAAACGAATTTCATTATAACAAACTCCCGTTCACTACTTGTACAACCAATGTACAATATCGAGAACAATACTGAAGCCACGCTGACAAAGCCAACTATTAGGAAACGAACCAATCCGGGATCAAAAAGGTAGTGTGCAACAATGGGTAATACAATGGACACAGCAGTAACTATTGTGACATTTATCAACACAGTTCTTACAAAATGCCACATTGAGAGTTTGGCCAACCTGCGCAGAAACAACAAGCGAGCAAAAAGGCAAATAATATCAACAATAATGGCTACAATATAAGTTGCCTCCGGTTTGAGCCCGACTTTCAAACAAACATAGGATAGGGGAAAGTTCAGCAATACTATGCCGCCTACAACTATTTGATAATCCCTCATTTTCCCCGTCGCCGTCTGTAAAGTTATCAACGTATTGGACAATGTTCCAATCAATGACACCATCAATGTCAGCCGGACAAAGTCAACACTGTGTTCCGGAAAATTTCCGAGCCATATCTTAAGTACAAATTCAGTCTCAAGCAGAATAGGAACTGCGAAAAACAGAATGATGTAGAACGAGAATCTCGAGCCCCTCTCTACAAGAGAATGGGCATATTTCAAGTCTCCTGCAGCATAAAGTTTCGTTATCTGCGGATTCAGCGCCGTCATGAAGTTGGAGGCGAACGAGGTGACAGCGACATTGACCGAAGATGCAATACCTCTTGCGGCATTCAGCACCGGTCCGACAAACACATTGTACAAAAGGTTCACACCCTGATTTTTCAACTGTGCAGCCGTACATCCTATGAAGACCCAGGAGGCAAACGAACCCATTTCCCTGAAAATCTTCTTGTCAAATATCAGTTTGATTTCACATTCTTCAAAACTTCGTTTACAGTACCAGATGTATATTCCCTGCATTATCACGGACAAAGCCATCACCAGTACAGCATAGACTTTAAGTCTGTCATTCACTACATGGCAATAAGCTATAAACAGGACAATGCACAGCCTTGCTAAAATCTCGAACAGCCCGATGAATGCAAATACTCCCAATTTTTCGTGAGATACTATTGCTGCACTGAATGGAGTGGACAATAGTCCAAAGACGAATGATACTATTGATACCTGGAATACGACATTCGCAGCTCCCATTCTGGCTGCCGGTATCGTCATCTTGTTATGCAAAAACCATAATCCGAGCGTTTCAGACAGCAATAATATGATTACAGCAAGCGATATCTGAATCAGTATCGATGTTGAAAAGACCCTGCTGAGCCTTTCCTTGTTGCCTGTTCCCAGCTCAAAAGTAAGGAACCTGCTGACGGCCGAAGTCAATGCCGATGAAATCAGCGAGAACATTGACACGAATCCACCTACGGCTCCGTATATGCCGTAGTCCTCAACGCCTAGGGCATTGAGCAGGACCCGGGAGGTATAGAGGGAGACCAGCATGCCCACCAGCATCCGCACATAGAGCATCAGCGTGTTCTTCGCGATGCGGCGGTTGTTGGCGGCTTTGTCCGCCATCATATTTGGCTCGGTAGTGTCTTTTGTCATTGGCCTCGCAATTGCGAAACATAAGAATTACCCGATAACCTGCACAAGTTCCGGATGGACAAGATGCCTGTCGACGGCGACGACGCCCTCTACTAGGATGACGAGGCGGCGGTCACGGGCGCCCTTGACTTTCAGGAATATGCCCTCGTGGCCTTCCATCGGGCCGGCGGTCACGCGAACACGGGTGCCTTTGGCCAGGTTCAGTTCCTCAGGCTGGAAGTAGAGAAGAGTCTCATCGTAATCCGCAGTGGCGGCAATGAAGGGACGCATCTGGGAATCAGGGACTATTATCTTTTCCCCGGCCCGCTTGTCCATCATATACTGGAGATACGGAATCCTCATGCTTTCCTTAAGCTGCCTCATCCCGGATGGTGTCATATAGACGAAAATCAGGTTGTGAATGGCCGGAACCAGGATTTTCCTGCCTTTGTTCTTGGGGTCGGTGCAATGTTTCTTCGGAATGTAATTTTCAATGCCCAAATCGTTCAGGATAGCCTCTGCTGCCAGCTCGCGACGGTAGGTCACGCGCATTGCAAACCATATTTTTTTCTCTTCTGGCATCCGGGCACAGTTATCCGCATAAATTCAATACATAGGGGCTTGAAATCCAATGTAAACCATTGAAAATCAATTAATTACAAGAGACCGCGTCTCTTTGTGGCCGAAAAATGCTGAGATAATGGGACAATTAACCGCAAAAGTGCTTTAAACGGTGTAACGGTTATTATATCAGTCAGTTTCCTTTCACAGGTTGCAAAGTTATGGTTTATTTCGAATAATTCAAAGTATTTTGAAGTTCAAAATAGTTCATTTTGTACTTTAGGCACCCCCCCCCGTAAATAATTGATATATAAACAATTAAAGGCACAGACAAAGCAACAAACCTATTGGATTTGCCCTTTTGTCCGTGCCTTAATTTGGCAGTTTGTTCAAACAATTGATTTATCTATGTCCTCCCACGTGCTCAAGGAAGAGCTTTATCGTGTTCTCCATAAGACAGGTGATGGTCATCGGACCGACACCGCCAGGAACCGGAGTTATCACTGATGCGAGCGGCTCTACAGCGTCGTAATCCACGTCTCCGCAGAGTTTTCCGGTCTCAGGGTCACGATTGACTCCTACGTCAATCACAACTGTCCCCGGAGCAACCATATCAGCCGTTACGAACCTCGGACGGCCGATGGCGACAACGAGGATCTCCGCCTGCCTTGTAACTGAAGGGAGATCGACTGTGCGGCTGTGGCAGATGGTCACTGTGGCATTGCGGTCAAGCAGGAGTTTTGCTACCGGAAGGCCGACTATCTGGCTGCGGCCTATTACTACGGCACGCTTTCCCTTGATTTCAACGCCGGCCTCGTCAAGCATCCTGATTATGCCTTCAGGGGTGCAAGGAACGGTGCAAAGCTGTTTCTGCCAGAGGGCGGCAACATTGAGAGGGTGGAAGCCGTCCACGTCCTTTTCCTTGGCGATTGCCGCAATGACCTTGTCCTCGGAGATGTGGTCCGGGAGAGGAAGCTGGACTAGGATGCCGTCCACGCTGTCATCGGCATTGAGGCCGGCGATTATGTCGAGGAGTTCCGCCTCGGTGATGTCGGCCGGCTTGAGGATGGTGGTATTGCGGATGCCGACCACTTCGGAGGCCTTGGCCTTGCCGCGGACGTAGGACTGGCTTGCCGGATCTTCGCCTACCAGGATTACTACGAGGTGAGGGACGCGGCCGTATTTTTCAGGGAAGGTGGCTACCTGGGCGGCCATTTCCGCTTTCAGTTTTATGGAAAGTTCTTTTCCGCTTATTATTTTTGACATTGTTTTTCTTTTTTAGATTTCTCGACTTCGCACTACGTGCTTCGCTCGAAATGACAATCAAGAGGTGCTTCGCTCGAAATGACAATCAAGAGGCGCTTCGGTTGAAATGACAATCAAGAGGCGCTTCGCTCGAAATGACATTGTGATGTTTTCTGTCATCTCGACCGAGCGAAGCGAGTGGAGAGATCTTAATGACAGGAAAGGCACTTTGGAGTCAACACAACTGTCACAACGCCCAGTGGCCGATGTCGGTGCGGTGGAAGAGGTGGTCGCAGTCAATGCGTGAGACAGCCTCCAATGCCATGTCCCTGGCCTCGGAAAGGGTCGGGGCAGTGGCTAGCACCATCAGCACACGTCCTCCGGAAGTCACCAGGGAACGTCCGTTGCCATCAAAGTCCTCGTGGCCCTCGCCAAGCTGGGCAAGAGAGGTTCCCATGTGGTAAACCTTTACGCCAGGCATTGCCTGTATCCCCTTCAAGCCCTTGATTTCCACGCCCTTGGCATAGCTTCCCGGGTAGCCCTTGGATGCCAGCACGAAGCCGATATAAGGCTTGTCACTCCATCTGGTTTCTGGAATCGGACGATGCTCCGCCACCGCGAGGAAGATATCATAGATGTCAGACTCAAGGGACGGAAGCACGACCTCGGTCTCAGGGTCTCCGAACCTGCAATTGAACTCAATGACCTTGATGCCGTCCGGGGTCTTCATCAGGCCGCCATAGAGCACTCCCCTGAACGGGATGCCTTCCTTGGACATACCGGCAGCAACCGGCTTCATGATATGTTCAATGGCATATTCCCTGTCCTCTCCGGTCACGAAAGGCAGCCCGGTATAGGCTCCCATTCCGCCAGTATTCGGGCCCTCGTCGCCGTCGAATGCGCGCTTGTGGTCCTGTGACAGCACCATTGGCACGACCTCTTCCCCATTGACAAAGCAGAGGAGGGAGAACTCCGGGCCAGTGAGGAATTCCTCAACTACGACCTTCCCGTGGCCGAAACGGTCATCGAGCAGCATATCCTTCAGGGTCTCGTCCGCCTGCTGGAGATTCTCGGCTATGACAACGCCTTTTCCGGCAGCAAGTCCGTCATATTTGAGGACAACCGGGAATTTCCCTGCCTGGACGTATGCCAATGCTTCATTGTACTCAGAGAAGGTGCGGTATGCGGCCGTGGGCACATTGTGGCGGGCCATCAAGGCCTTGGCGAAATCCTTGCTGGACTCAATGACAGCAGCGGCCTTCGTCGGGCCGAATATCTTCAGGCCGCGGGCTTCGAATTCATCGACAATGCCGACGGCAAGGGCCGCCTCGGGGCCGACTACAGTCAGGTCAATGCCTTGGGCCTCAGCGAAATCCGCAAGCTTGGCGACCTCGGTATCCTTAATCGGGACACATTCGGCCTGCATTGCTATGCCCGCATTGCCCGGGGCGCAGAATATCCTGCCGACTTTCGGGGAGCGGGAGAGAGCGTCCACTATTGCGTGCTCCCTTCCGCCTCCGCCTACTACCAGGACCTTGGCTTTGTTATTGTTTGTATTCATATAAATTATTTTATAATCTTGTCATCTCGACCAAGCGAAGCGCGTGGAGAGATCTCTCGACTTCGCACAAGTGCTTCGCTCGAGATGACAATCAGTGCTTGAAATGTCTCTCGCCGGTGAAGAGCATTGTGATGCCCTTTTCATTGGCGAGCTTGATGGAGTCCTCGTCCCTGATGCTGCCGCCAGGCTGTACAATGGCCTTGATGCCGTACTCGGCTGCGAGGGCGACTACATCATTGAACGGGAAGAAGCCGTCGGATGCGAGTACAAGGCCTTCGGCATTGATGTCACGGCCTTCCTCCTTCAATGTTGCTGCGGCCTGCTTGAGGGCAATCTCGGCTGAACCTACACGGTTCATCTGGCCGGCTCCCACGCCGTAGGTCATGCCGTCCTTGGCAACTACTATCGCATTGGACTTCACGTGCTTGACAATCTTCCAGGCGAATTCCATATCAGCGAGCTGGGCCTCGGTCGGCTTGGCCTCGGTCACGCACTGCTCGGCCTTTACCGGGACAATGCTGCTGTCTCTGTCCTGGACGAGCATTCCGCCGTTCATGCTGACATACTGGCTGCGGACCTTGTCGTCCTTGGACATATCTACCTTGAGGATGCGGAGATTCTTCTTGGTCTGGAGGAGTTCGAGGGCGTCCGGAGCGAATGACGGAGCCATCACGATTTCAAGGAAAATAGGCTTGAGCATCTGCGCGGTCTCCAGGTCAATCTCCCTGTTGGCGGCAACGATACCTCCGAAGATGCTGGTCTTGTCGGCCTCGTAAGCCTTTCTCCAGGCCTCGGCGATAGTCTTGCCTGTGGCGCTTCCGCAAGGGTTCATGTGCTTAACGCCGACGCAGAATGGCTCGTCGAACTCACGGGCAATGTTCAATGTCGCATTGGCATCCTGTATATTGTTGTAAGACAGTTCCTTGCCGCCAAGCTGCTCTGCGGTTGCGAGGGAGAACGGCTCCACCTCGGCACTGCTGTAGAACTTGGCCTGCTGGTGAGGGTTCTCACCGTAGCGGAGGGACTGCTTGAGGTCATACTTGAGGAAGAGTTTCTCATTGAGGCCGGCCTGTGCGCGCATATAGGTCGCGATTGCCATATCGTATTCTGCGGTATGGGTGTAGGCCTTGGCTGAAAGGGCAAGCCTGGTCTCGCGGGTCGTATTGCCGGTAGCCTTGATTTCGGAAATGATGGTGTCATAGTCGGCAGGGTTGCAGACTACGGTCACTGACTCCCAGTTCTTGGCCGAGCTGCGGAGCATAGAAGGTCCGCCTATGTCGATATGCTCGACGGCATCCTCCATTGTCACATCCGGTTTCGCGATGGTCTCGCGGAATGGATAGAGGTTTACGCAGACGAGGTCAATGGTTTCTATTCCATTGTCCTTCAATGCTTTCATGTGCTCAGGGACATCCCTGCGGGCAAGGAGGGCGCCGTGGATTTTCGGGTGTAGGGTCTTTACGCGGCCGTCGCAGATTTCCGGGAAGCCGGTGACGTCGCTTACGCTGGTGACAGGAAGGCCTGCCTCGCGAAGAAGTTTCATAGTTCCGCTGGTGGAGAGAATCTCCCATCCGAGGGCGACGAGTTCACGGGCGAATTCCACTACGCCGGTCTTGTCGCTTACGCTTATCAATGCTTTCATATATCTTATGTTATTTGATTATCTCTTTTAATTCTGTCATTTCTCCTCTTCTTGTCATTTCGACTGGCCTCTTCTTGTCATTTCGACTGAGCGTAGCGAATGGAGAAATCTATATGTTAATAAAAAGATTTCTCGACTGCGTGCTTCGCACTTCGCTCGAAATGACAAAAGAAGGCTTCGAGTGACAAAAGAAGGCTTCGAGTGACAGAGGCCTGCGGTGCGATGTCAGTCTACAACAGGGCGATGTCGACGCCAGGGGTGGCGGTGACGCGGCCGATGACAGAGGCCTTGTCGCCGTACTTGGCGAGGATGTCAATGGCCTTCTGCGCCTCGGACTCATCCATTGCCAGAACCATTCCGATACCCATGTTGAAGATATTGAACATCTCGCGGTGGCTGATATTGCCGTGCTTCTCGAGGAAACGGAAAATCGGCAGAATCTCCCAGGTGCCCTCATCCACGTGGATGCCCTGGCCCTCCTGGAGGATGCGAGGAATATTCTCATCGAAACCGCCACCGGTAATGTGTGCCACGCCGTGCACGTCGCAGTTGCGGATAACGTCGAGCACCTGCCTTACATAGATGCGGGTAGGGGTCAATGCCACCTCTCCGAGAGGCTTGTCACCGAGCTCCGGATAAACCTTGTGCAGGTCGAGCGCAGCATCAGCAAACACCTTGCGGACAAGGCTGAAGCCATTGGAATGCACTCCTGTGGAAGCGATTCCCACAAGCACGTCACCGGCCTTGACCTTGGTCCCGTCAATCAGCTTGGACTTCTCCACGACTCCGGTAGTGTATCCTGCAATGTCGTATTCCCCGTCGCCGTACATTCCCGGCATCTCGGCCGTCTCACCGCCGATGAGGGCGCAACCTGCCTGGCGGCAACCCTCCGCAACACCTGAGACAATGGCCTCAACCTTGGCCGGAATGTTCTTTCCCACAGCGACATAGTCGAGGAAGAAAAGAGGCTCGGCTCCCTGCGCCAGGACATCATTGACACACATTGCGACTGCGTCAATGCCGATTGTGTCGTGCTTGTCCATGGCGAATGCCAGCTTGAGCTTGGTTCCCACTCCGTCAGTTCCGCTGACGAGGACAGGTTCCTTGATGTTCAATGCCGAAAGATCGAACATTCCCCCGAAGGAGCCGATGTTTCCCATCACGCCCGTACGGGAAGTGGAGGCTACGTGTTTCTTGATACGGCGGACGACGTCGTATCCGGCTTCGAGGC
>JBJEBP010000077.1:0-3363 GCA_051870135.1 Candidatus Cryptobacteroides sp.
AACTCCTGCCACGACTCTCCCGGTATGTCAATGACGGCAGGATATCGATTGACAATAATCCAGTGGAGAATGCCATTAGGCCTTTGGCTTTGGGACGCAAGAACTGGCTCTTCTGCGGCAACGATGCATCTGCATATCGGGCAGCCATCGTGTACTCACTCATTGGTACCTGCAAGAATGCAGGAGTCGATCCCCGCTCCTGGATGGAGGATGTCCTCCGGCAAATACCATACTACCAGCGAGACGGACGTGACCTTTCGGAACTCCTGCCCAGAGCTTGGGCAACTCGTAACCTAATCGGGCAAATCAGCAACTAATCGGAAACTAAACAGGACTAATCGCCCCTAATCTCAACAAATCGAGACTAATTGCAATACGTGCCTCACCGGAGGCTTACTTTTGTAGAATATACTCTAGAATATCCCGTAGATAAGATTCCACACCAGGAAGCGGAGGAACTTGCCGATAAGGAGAAGGATGGCGGTGCGGAGTGGGGGAGTGCGGTAGAAGCCCAGGGCTATGGCGATTACGTCACCTATGAAGGGAACCCAGCAGATAAGGGCAAGCCAGACACCGAAGCGGTCGATTTTCTCTTTCTGCTTACGGAGAGTCTCAGGCTTGACATTGAACCATTTTTCGAGCCATTCCCAACGGCCAAGCCAGCCCATCCAGTAGGTCACGACACTACCCAGCCAGTTTCCTGCGGTGCCGTAAATCAGGCAGCCCACCGGGTTGCCTGTGGCCGCCAGGACGGCAAGGTACAGGGCATCGGAGCTGAAAGGCAGAATCGTTGCGGCCAGAAAAGTGCCGATGAACAGCCCTGCAAGGCCCAATCCTTCCAGAAATCCCATGACTGTCAGCGTGATTTGCCGGAAACAGAAGCTGCCGAAGTCCCCTTGGCTGGTTTACTGGAGCCCTTTCCAACCGGGATGTCAATCACGAACTTGTCCTCGAACATCGGGTCGTCAATCCAGTCCTGGATTTTCCAGGTCCTGACGGAACCGGGGGCCAGCCTTGCCGCTGACATCATCCTGCACAGTTCCTCGGAAAAATCCCCGCCTTTCAGATATAGAATACTCTGCCTGTATTTCCCGGCAGCCCACGGATAGAAATTGTCCAGGGCCGTCACGGCACGGGAAACCACGAAATCGAAGGTCTCATTGAGGGACTCGGCGCGGGCATTCACCACCTTGACATTGTCAAGACCTAAAGAAGAAGCCACGGCCTCCGCCACGATTGTCTTCTTCCCGACAGAATCGCATAGGGTGAAATTGACATCAGGGAACAATATCGCCAGCGGAATGCCGGGAAATCCGCCACCTGTACCGATATCCAGGACAGAGGCAGGGCAGCCATCGGTAATCTGACCGGCACGCAATCCCTCAAACATTTCCGGGAGTACATCCCTGAGATAGCCCGCTATGGCCAGGGAATGCATCACGTGCCTCATATACAGGCTGCCGATATCCTTCCTCGATATGACATTAATTCTGGCATTCCACTCATTGTAAAGCCCTTCCAACGCCTGGAACCTTCTTTCCATTTCCGGAGTGATGCCAGGCAGCAGGGACTTGGCCAGCGTTATAAATCCATTGTAGTCCATCATTGTTCCTCTATGTCAAGCATCATTCTGATAATCAAGTTCTTGGCCCTGCTGATTCGGGTCTTGACCGTATTAATCGGTATTCCGGCCTTCTCGGAGATTTCCTTGTATCCGAGATTGTCCACGAAGCACATCCTGGCAATGGTCATATAATGCGCCGGCAGTTTGTCAATGCAGTACAGGAAATTCTCGTGGTCCTGGCTGGAGATGATGTCATCCTCCGGGCTAAGCCTGTCATCCGCCACGTCGATGGCCTCTTCCTGGCCGCTGTCAATGGATGTCTTCTCGACCTTACGTCCCATTACCTTGCTCTTGCCCTGATGGTCAAAGGCAGTGTTCCTCGCAATCCTGAACAGCCAGGTGGAAAGTTTGTTCTCCTGATTGTAGGTCGAGAGCTTGCCGAAGGCCTTCTCGAAACTCTCCATACAGATATCCTCAATTTCCTCATTGTCCTTGACATACTTCGCAATATGTCCGGACACAGCCTTGTGGTACCGGGCATAGATGGCGAAGAAGGCCGCCTCGGATTCCGAGTGGCTGCCCTCGAGAGCAAGCTTGACGAGACCGTTGTCGTCAATGTCAGTGAGCTTCAAGCCAGTTTTTCCCATAATTGCATTCAACTGTCAATGGTACTGAAAGTTCAGTAACGTGTTCCATTTCTTCCTTGACAATGCAGGAGAGCCTCTCCACTTCGTCGGCGCAGGCATCGAACAGGAGTTCGTCGTGAATCTGGAGCACCATGCGGCTCCTGAGTCCGGCCTCCTCTATCCTGCGGTCAACATTGATCATTGCAAGTTTTATAATGTCCGCGGAAGTGCCCTGGATAGGGGCGTTGACGGCATTCCTCTCTGCCAAAGACCTTGCCACGGCATTCTTGGCATTGATGTCCGGGAGATATCTCCTTCTTCCGAACAGAGTCTCGACATATCCGTTTTCGCTGGCTGCGGTTACAGTCTTTTCGATATAAGTTTTCACCGAAGGGAAGGCCTCGAAATAGTCGTCAATGATTTTCTTCGCCTCGCTTCTCGAAATGCCAAGCCGCTGGGACAGTCCGAAGGAAGAAATTCCGTACATGATGCCAAAGTTGGCAGTCTTGGCAATCCTTCTCTGGTCTCCGCTGACCTCATCGTAAGGGATGCCGAAAATCTTCGCCGCAGTGGCCCTGTGCACATCCACGCCGCTGCGGAATGCCCCGGTAAGATGCTCATCTCCACTGAGATGCGCCATTATCCTCAGTTCAATCTGGGAGTAGTCCGCCGAGAGGATGAACCCGTCATTGTCCTTTGGGACGAATGCCTTGCGGATTTCCTTCCCGCGCTCTGTCCGGATTGGGATATTCTGGAGGTTCGGGTTCGATGAACTAAGTCTTCCGGTGGCTGTAAGTGCCTGGTTGAAAGTGGTATGTACCCTGCCGTCCTTTCTTGATATATAGCCCGGGAATGGCTCGATGTATGTGGACAGGAGTTTCTTCACCGCCCTGAACTCGAGGATTTCCCCGATGACAGGATGCTTGTCCCCGAGGGCTGTCAATGTCGCCTCGTCAGTCGGATAACTTCCCCTCGATGTCTTTTTCGCTTTCGGGTCCAGTTTCAACTTGTCGAAAAGGACGTCGCCGACCTGCTTCGGGGAAGAGATATTCAGTTCCGGTTCGCCTGTCATCTCCCGGATTCTGTCCTCTCTCTCTTTCATCTCCTTGCGAAGTCCGTCCGCAAATTCCTTCAGCTGGCCGAGATCTACCTTGACTCCGTAACTTTCCATTT
>JBJEBP010000078.1:0-3351 GCA_051870135.1 Candidatus Cryptobacteroides sp.
TCGCCGAACGACGGAGGTAACAGGGGAACTTGTAGAACTTCGCTGAAAAATCATACAGAACTTCAGGACGCTTTGCAGTAGGGACAGTAAGCCGTTCCATAACCCTCATAGCCTTCTTTGCCATTTCACATTCGGCAACAGCCTCAGGGCACTCGCGCATTATCCCAATGAAAAAATCCACGGCTTCTCGGTATATCCGGACAGTATCGGCAAAAACCTTCATTTCTTTCCCGATACGAACTGAATATGTTGATGAAAGTCTCATTTCAATTTCTGATTGGCGATATACCGTTCTACTATCTGAAGGCTTCTGTTACTTACGGTAACAATGCAATAAGTCGGATTCCATAGATGCCCTCCCCATAACTTCTGTTTTATCTCAGGATGCATAACAAACAATGCGCGTGACATACTTCCCTTGATTTTCTGCATTGCCTCCGGTATTCTGAAAGAAGGCTTCACATCCACAAGCAGATGTATATGGTCCGGCATTACCTCCATGGCAAAGATAGTGAATTTCATCGACTCGGACAATTCCCGAAGAATATACTTACAGGTTTCATCCACTCCATTCTGCAATACCTTACGTCTATATTTGGTACAAAACACGATATGATACTGCAAAGAATAAACATAACCCCGTCCATGATGTTCTTGAGGCATACGAATACAGATTTAGACATATTTCCTAATCCCACAATCCTTGTGCCGTTTAACTCACGACTAAAGTCACGAGTGTGCAACGGCACCGCACTTTATCAAGGCACAAAGAAGAAGTGCTGCGGCCATCACTACTGAGACTGCCCTGGCATATCTGGATAAAAATGGTTTTATTGCGCCCCCGGCCAGCAGCCAGACGAGGTTGGCACCGGGACCTGCGAGGATGAGAAGGGCGATGACCGGAAGGAGGTCAACAAAGCACTGTGAGTAAGGAAGGACGAATGCCGAATAACAGCTCAGGTCGAAGAGTATGATCTTGGCGTTGGTGAGCTGTACGATGAATCCACTTGAGAACTTAGATGCAGAATTCCCCTCAGATGAGACTCCGGCCCTGTATGTCTTCCATGCGAGATAGATGATGTATGCAGCGGCAAGGTAACGCAGGTACGGGACATATTCCCTGAACGCCATCCCGGCAAGATGGGCCGCAGCTGCTGCCAGAAGTGCAGCGGTCAGGAACCCGCAGAGCAGCCCGCACCACATGCGCATCGATGCCCGCCACCCGTACCTAAGGGAGCATGACATCGCATATATGTTCGCCGGCCCCGGGGTGTAACCCACCGCGAGTATTGCTAGAAGGAGGGCAGGCAACTGTTCAATGGGCATCAGTCAATGTCGTTAATGAGGTTGCCGGAGTCTATTTCCGGTTGGATGAAGTTCTCGCGGGCGAACTCCCACAGAGCCTGTGACCCTTCGGCTGAACGGGCGTTCCTCTCGAGAACCTCTGAGAGCCTGCGTCCACCCTCCCTCCAGGCACGGCCACCGCTCGCATGCTGCAGGAGAAGCGGCTGGAAGTTGTCGAGGGTATGGGCGAACTTCGACTCGGCACTCCCCCACTCCTCGAACTCGTCCCAGAGTGAGTGCATCTTTTGCGCCTGTTCATCTGGCAACTGGGAGAACAGACGCTCGGCCGCTGCCAGTTCCCTCTCCCTCTGAGTCTTCTTCCCTTCCTCGTCATACGCAAAGGTGTCACCGGCATAGATTTCCACGAGGTCGTGGACCAGAAGCAGGCTCACCACTTTCAGGACATCCACCTTCTCGTTGGAATATTCGGAAAGCAGAAGAGCCATCACGGTCATATGCCAGGCGTGCTCCGCATCGTTCTCCAGTCGCCTCCCGTCTGAGAGATACGTGCGACGCTGCACGAATTTCTCCTTGTCTATGAGTTTGCAGAATTCTACTATCTGCGAGAGTCTGTCTTCTGTCATAAGCCTTCAGTCAAAAACTTCCTCAGTGATAAATGGATGATTCCATTTTCATTACGTTTTGTCAGATATGGAGTGGCACTGATTACATATTTAGGGTAATTGTCACGGATTTTCTCCAGAGGACCGAATTCCCTTTCGCGTGTAGTGTCTTCAGCTATTATATAACTTGCCTGGACATAGATGGTCTGACCAGCCTTTGTGCAGACGAAGTCCACCTCTCCTGCATTCAAGACTCCCACCTTGATGTCATATCCCAGAAAAGACAATTGCTTGTACACCGCATTTTCTATCACCTTCTCAATATATGAATCCATACTGCCACTCGACTTGAGGTTTCTCAGTCCAAGGTCATCCCAGTATATTTTCTCATTGGACTCATATATCTTCTTTCCGTGAATGTCATAACGGCTTACCACATCAATAAGGAAAGCTTCAGAATAGAACGACCTGTATAACAGAATCAGGTTGGATGAGACATTCTCTTTCTGGGACTTCATATACTTGGAGATGCTGTTTGCCGATGTCAGTTTTCCTGTCGTGTCAGCGTAAAAGGCAATCAAGTTGTTAAGGAAAGGGACATTCCGGATGTCATAGCGTTCTATGATATCCTTCAGCATGATTGTATTGAAGACACTTGCAAGATAGGCCCAGACCTGTTCCTCATTTTCCAGGCCGACTGTTCTCAGACCGGGAAGTCCTCCATAGTTCAGATAAGTCATAAGGCTCTCATCACTGTCCAGAAGACTATGGAACTGAAGAAACTCCATATAGGTCAGAGGATGTACCCGTATCTCAACGTGCCGCCCGGACAGGCGTGTGGCCAGTTCTCCGGAAAGCAAGTCAGAATTGCTGCCTGTTATCAGAACATCGGTGTCATCCTCACTGTACCAGCTGCAAACGCTTTCCTCGAAATCGTCAATCTCCTGAACTTCATCAATCAGGATATAGTTATGCTTTCCAGGGACGAACCTCTGCTCTATCCAAGTGTCCAAATCATCTTTGGTCTTTATCGACTTGAAGTCCTTTTTCTCCTTGTCTACATATATGATATTGCTATTCTCATCTTGGGAATGTCGCTGGATAAAGTCTTTAAGAATATAACTCTTGCCGACTCGACGCGAGCCGACCAGTGCAATGATGTTGCCCTTTCCTATCCAGGAATCAACGATATCTGCATAATGCTGTCTTGTCAAAATCTCCATAATTCTCCCTTTTGCTGCAAATATATAAATTTCATTGTTTATAGACAATAAAAATAATAGAAAAACCTATTTTATTTCTTAAAGACAATATTAGAGGCTTACTCCTTATGATGTTCTCGCGGGAAACCCCCTGCCTTCAGGCGGAGGATGAAAGCGCCCGCATTCTCTTTCATAATTCAGCGGTTTTTAGTATATTTGAACTATGTTGACATACAGGTACA
>JBJEBP010000079.1:0-3321 GCA_051870135.1 Candidatus Cryptobacteroides sp.
CCTCTGCATAGCAAGTTCATTGGTATCGCCGACAACCTCTCCCCGTCTGAGAGTCAGTCCATTCAAAAATGTAACACTTCCTCGCACAGGGTCAATATCCGATATCACATATCCCTCATACTGAGGCAGTCCCGAATCATTGTAGAGATTATCCCCATAACTGAACTGTTTCGTTCTTCTGCGAATCTCTCCGGATGTCATTTTTACTTCAAGGTCAATCTTCACCTGCGGAGGCTTGTTCTTTGACAGCACAATGCTGTCGAGGAACAGGTATCCGCTCGTACCACGGAGATTTTTCACCTCGAAGCCTTTCACCACGATTTTCTTCACAAGTTTCTGCTTGAAGGCATCGAGTGCATCAAGGGCATAGATTGTATCGTGCTTGGTCTTATGGGTTGCGGAATAATACAGCACGAACAATGGATTGAAAAGTCCCAAGGCAGACTGAGTCGCTTCTCCCTCCATCTTCTGAGGCTCATCCATAATGATGATAGGCCGATTTGCCGCAATGACATCTATAGGCCGACGGCTGGCAAATGCATCGCGTGGTGAATAGATTATTTTGCTCTCCTTGCTCTTGGAGCCTTCTTTCAGAGACGACGAAAATGCCTGGGTATTGATAATCATTACATTCAGACCGGCATCACTCGAAAATGTATCCAACTGCTGAAGATTTCCACTGTCATAGATGAAATGTCTGACTTTCTTGCCGTAATACTCCATGAAATGTTCCTCAAGCATCCTGAAACTCTTGGAAACGCCTTCACGAATGGCAATGCTTGGGACAACTACGATGAACTTGCTCCAACCATACCTCTTGTTCAGTTCAAACATAGTCTTGATATAGACGTAGGTCTTGCCGGTACCGGTCTCCATCTCTATGTCCAGATTCACAGCACCCAATCCACTGGAGAGCCTTTCAGAAAGAGACAAGTCACTGCCTGCCTGAACCTTCCTGATATTGTCTAGCAACTGTTTGGGCGAGAGTTCCACATCGTGGTTTCTATACCCGGTGTCATCTCCGTCGTCAAAGATGTTAACCGGCCCATCGCCCAAATCTCGGCGATATTGAGTTTCATCGTGGCAAGGTTGCCCTGCAAAGACAGCGACAGTATTCTCAACCGCCTCAGTCTGATATGGTTGTATCTTGAATTTGAATTTCATAAGAAATCTATATTACAATATCCGCCTGACTGTATCCTTGCTATAATGCTGGAATATCTGGTCGAAATTGTCTGCCACATTATCGGATGACATAGACGAGTCCCGCATAACGAAATATACCGGATGCATCTTGGCGATTTCAGTAATCGCAGCCTCATTGATATCAGCATCGAAACAAGCGATCAAATAGTTGTCATCCACGAAATGCACTTCTTTTCCCGCCACCAACCTGCTCTCAATCTTCGCTGACAGTTCCACGCCCAATTCAAGCATAACCTGGAAGAGCAAATCTTCCGGTGTTCTGTCCGCTTTCACATTGTCAATGAACAATTTGCTTGAATCAAATGTCTCCGGAGTATAATAAACATCCTCCATATTGCTGCTGGCTAGTTTCAGGACACGGAAACCTGTATCGAGATTCTGGCCTTGCAAGCCGGCTTCTTCCTTGATTTTCAGTCCGGCACGGCGTATGCGTTCTTTGCCTATTTCGCAGATGTTCTTGTAGCCTGCTTTGTATGCCTCACTTTTCTCATCAGTCTTTTCCGGCAACTGTACCATAATAAATTTGCGCTTGCCTCCATCCTCTGCGTTCAGTTTCATTACTGCGTGCGCTGTGGTGGCTGATCCGGAGAAGAAGTCGAGGATGATGGCATCATCCTCGCTTAGTATACTCACAAAAAAGCAGATTAACGAAGTCGGTTTGGGAAATGAGAACAATTTTCCTTCGAATATCTCCGTTATTTCACGTGTCCCATCAAGAGTCTTTCCTACATTTTCAGGAAGGTATGTTGATACTGCTTTCTTACCAAAATTATTTCCTGATTTAATTAAATCATCTTCTTTCCAATATCTCAAAACAGGTTTTGAAATATTTAAAAAGTCATAATCTCCTGGGAATACAATTCTATGTTCTTGCAAATACTGTGGGAACCCCTCTTTTGTAATTCTCCAAACAGCTTGAGGATTCACTGGGTACTCATCTCCATTTTTAGGGTTGATTATCGTAAAGTCACTATTAGGCCTTTCTATTGCCGTTCTTTGTGTTGACATATCATGTATCCTCCACGGCCTATCAGGAAAGTCCGGGGTTTCATAATATTTTCGCTCTTTTCCATCAACTGCGGCAAGAAACTGTTTTGATTTCGCATAGCAAATAATCCACTCACAATCTTGCGAAATACCAAATGGGACATCAGTCTTAGCCGTTCTTTTGCGCCAAGCAAATGATGCCACAAAATTATTCTCACCGAATATTTCATCACAGATCTTGTTCAAGTTTTCTTTCTCATTATCATCAATCGAAATAAAAATCACCCCATCCTCAGTAAGCAAGTCCCGGGCGACCTTCAGCCTCGGATACATCATATTGAGCCATTTCGTATGGAATCGCCCGTCACTTTCTGTATTTCGCTCATACTCCTGAAGCAACATATTGCCATCATCGTCAAATAGTCCATTATGTCCTTCGAATGTAGCTAATTCTTCTTTTCTCTTGTCATTATACACAAAGTCACTCCCCGTATTGTAAGGCGGGTCAATGTAAATCATCTTAACCTTGCCAAGGTAAGTCTCCCGAAGCACCTTCAGCACCTCTAGATTATCCCCCTCAATGTAAAGGTTCCCAGTATTGTCGAAATCCACGCTCTCCTCGCGGCAAGGCCTGAGCGTAGCAGTAGTCCTGACATTCGCCTCCCTTATGGCCTTCTTCTTTTCCGGCCAGGTAAACTGATACCTCTCTTCACCATCCCCGATTATCTCATCTGACAGTTCCAACTGCAGTTTCTCAAAATCAACCGCAAATTCCAGCTCCCCGCTCTCATTCTTCCTTTCAGTTACGCATTGAGGAAACAACTGCATTATTTTCTCAACATTAGAGCCGACTATATTGCGACTCTGCATTTCCATCTTTTCCATTGGTTATAATATTAGTTTAATTAGTCGTTATCATGTGTGTCCACACGCAGTTTATCAATATCCTTTTTAAGGTTACATAACGCATCAATATGCGTTATCATGGATTGCAATGACGATTGAATGCATCTGAGTTGGAATACACATTGCATAACTTTCTGTCTTCTTTTATTATTCATATCATTCTTACTTAAGTAAACATTAAAAAATAACTTGGTACATTTTTCAGGCAGCCAAAGACAGTAA
>JBJEBP010000080.1:0-3313 GCA_051870135.1 Candidatus Cryptobacteroides sp.
AACCTTGGTCATGCTGAAGTCAATTCCGTAGAATGTCAGTTTCTGTTCCCAGTTGTCGGGATTCTGTGCCATTGAAACCGCAAATCCGGCAAAGAATGCGGCTATTGTCAAAATCATCTTCTTCATAGTATTCTCCTTTTTCATTATCTGTTGTCAATAAATTTTACCGGCTTGCGGCTCATTGGAGGATAAAGCATCCTTGAAACTTCCTCCGGGTCGTGGAAAACCACCGTAGGAGCAACCCTCACCTTGGCCCTGAAAATATCCTTGATTTCTTTCTCAAACCTGTCAGAAGGCTCTACTGCCCCGACGTGCACAAGCACATCATCAGTTCCGATACTGTTGGTGCGGACTTCCACAACATAATTCTTCACGCCCTGGATATTGTCCAGAATATCGAAGAGGGCAGGCGGATAGAGAGTTGTCCCCTTGAACTTTATCATCTGGCGCTTCCTGCCAACTACAGAGCTGACTCTCACCGTGTTGCGTCCGCAGCGGCAAGGTTCGTCATAATGATATACGATATCTCCTGTCTTGAAGCGGACAAGAGGCATTCCCTCCACGCCGAGAGAAGTTACTGTCACCTCACCTGCCTCCCCTTCCGGAACAGGCCTGTCATTCTCGTCCAGGAACTCCACAATCATGAGTTCCGGCTGGAGATGGCCGCCATTGAAATACCGGCAATCAGTGAAACTGTGCTGCATCTCAGTGGATGCATAAGTCGTATATAATTCAAGCTCAGGCCATTTCTCGTGAATAACCCGGCCCAGTGTATTCAGTTCGAAAGTCCTGGAATCACGAAGGCATTCCCCGATGCATACACATTTTCTCAATGACGAGGTCCTGTAGTCAATCCCGTGTTCCTCCGCAAAATCAATAAGTTTGATCAGGAATGACGGCACGGCCATTCCCACAGTAGGGTGGATTCTCCTGATCGTATCCCATTGAAGCTCAGGAATTCCGTTGCCCACTCTTACCGTTCCCATGCCGAGTTTCCTGGCACCGAGGAAATAAGCCAGCCCCGCCATGAAGCGTCTGTCAATGGTTACCATCAACTGAAGGATGTCATCCCGAGTGCAGCCGGCAGTGGAAAAAGACAAGAATTCATTGTAGGCAAGATGCTCAAGGTCAGAGTCAGTCTCGGCAAAGGTTACCGGGTCCCCCAATGTCCCGGAAGTCGTGGGATAATCCACAATTTCGGAAGGAGGAACGCAGAGGAAATCCGGATTATGACTCTGCAAGTCCTGTTTTGTAGTAGGAGGAATGCACCCCAAATCGTCAAGCGACCTGATTCTGGAGATATCTATCTTATTGTCATTGAACAACTTCTTATAGAAAGGAGAACGCCTTGACACATATTCCAGGGCCTCAGTCATACGCTGCTCCTGATATGCCCGAATCTGCTCACGGGAAAGAAACTGAATATTAGGGTCGCGCTCCATAATTACCTATTGTAACTTTCTATTTTATTTTCAATCGCAGTCCTTTCCTGCGGTTTCATCCCGAAAGTTAAAGATTTTTTCCAAAGTTCGCAAGCAGTTTCAGTAGTGCCAGTTGATTGCCAGTAATCACCCGCAATATTGTATGCATTGTAATACAATGGATTAAGAGATATGTAACGATTTATTGAATCTATCGGAATTTTTGTCCCGGCAGCTGTAGCTTTGCGAATTTTCTCCGACATTCTCTTGAATTCCACAAGCTGCTTCAATTCAGGTGAGAAAATGAAAGGGTCTGCGTCAATATCTTCCGAACTGTCACGTTCAAACCCCGGCAATGCCGCGTCAAGTATCTCCCGCAAGCTGAAACGCTGGAAAACTCCGCATTGCCAAGGTCCCGCGGAGACCCATATTTCTCCTGAAGAAGGCTTGAAAATAACCGAGTGCATGGCGAGCAACTGATTAATTGACAATTCATTGCACATACCGACATTCACGCCGCCAACTCCCCTCCTGTCCCTCAGCACCAATGCCGCCGTTTCCGGACTTATTGTACCCAATGAATCCAGCAACTCCTCCACTCTGCGGAAACGGAAGCCTGAGTCGGATTCCAGGATATTCTCCAGATTCTCTTCCCTGTCCTTGAAAACGTCTGACTGATAATGATTTGTACAAATAACCCTATTACATTCCGGATTGTCACTAGCTGGGTCATATACAGCCATTTCAGAAGGAGTCTTCTCTATCACGGCAGACCTCCCGTCCGATGCAGAAGAGACAAGGAATGATTCGCTCACGAATGTCTTGACGGAACCAGCAATCCTGACAGCCTCGTCAATGTCGGCCGCATATTGAAGAATCTGCTTCGCAAGGATGGAAACCGGTGTCGCGGACAACTTCGGAGTCTCAAGTTTCGAGGCATTCAATGACACAGTCAAACCCCTTTCATTCATACCTGAAACCACTCCGGTCATTCCGGGCCAAGTCACTGATATATAGGCATATCCGCTATCAGGTTTCTCCACCAGCACAATATTCCTGCCGGCAAATTCCTCTCCCATATAGAAATCGAAATTCCTACCGGCTATGATTTCCCCATCCGAACTTGCATCTCCCCATACAGCAAACGCGGTGCAGCCTACAAGCATATAATCCTGCATCACGTGTCCGATGTCGTGGGCTGAATGGTACTGCATCTGCCTCTCGTACGGCAATCCGTAGTCATCATAGTCGTGAGTGCAGTACTCCGACATTGCCTTTATTTCCTGCCGGCATTCAAGAGGCACATTCCTGCCCAAATCCCTGTTGAAAATATATATGAAATACATCAGGAACCGCCTGTAGAATCCGGATGGCACAATCTCATACAGTTTGTCCACGAAAGCCTTCTCCTGTGCCTTCAGCAGGTCCGGTGCAAGTTTCCCTATAGCCTCTCCCCTTTCAAATGCGGAGCCCGAAATTCTCATTTCAATAAGTCCTGAAGGATTAATTTTCAGATAGTTGTCCTTCCAGAGCCGCAAGCTGTCAGAATATTCGGCCCTGCTTGTGTCAGGCAGGAATTCCGGTTCTTCCAAGTCAACCGACGCATGCATTCCGACTACAATCATCCCGAACATCAGGATAATAACGGCAAGCACGAAGAGTACCCGGAGCATTATTTTCAATATCCCGCGCATAGGCTATTCCGATTTGAGAAGGTACAATGTATTGGCAGACAGCCTGTTCTTGCGAACCTCCGAAAACTCCAGACCGAGACGTGCGGCATAATCCTTCAATTTGTCTGCGGAAGTGAATTCCAGGCTGCCGGAAGTCTTGTTGAAGCCCAGCACCTTTGTCGACAACAGTTCTGACAGGGCTGTCATCTTCTGGCCTTT
>JBJEBP010000081.1:0-3298 GCA_051870135.1 Candidatus Cryptobacteroides sp.
GGAGCGCATCGCTCTAAGTGAAGCGAGTTATTTTTGAATATTACTAAGCTTAAGGAACTGCCACATTTTTGCAGTGCGATTGATTTATTTTGCACGGTGAAAATGTAGGAAAAATGAACAGGACCATTATTCAGCTCATCAAAGCCTGCGCATCGAAACTGCGCAACAGCAAGCTTCAGCGCCTTGACGGTAAGGAAATTTCGGAGAACCTGGATGCCCTTGGGCAGCGCCTGCAATTGGGCAACAGGGGCGAAACCATCGTCTTTACGGCAATGTTCGACCGTTCCTGCAGCGGCAGGCCTTGCGACCTGGACGACCTGGCTTCTTACTTTGACTGTGCGCATCTGGATGTGATGGAATATCTTCCGGCAATCAAGTCCCTTTGCTCCAGGGGAATCATAACTCTTTGGGATACAAATGAATGCGATGTCACCAGCCAGCGCTTCTGCGTCCCTGCACCTGTCAAGAACTGCCTTCTTGACAACCGTCTCCCGTCCACTGAGGAGATGAGAAAGGTCAAGTCCAAATTCGACAGATACGACCTTTGCAAGAGGGTGGACTCGGCAATCCAGGACAGGCAGATATCGACATTGGCATTGATGCAGATGGTGTCCGACTATGAGGAGACAAACTCCGGGATGACGTTTGTCCGCAAGGTCAGGGAACTCGTTCCGGAACTGGCGGACAGGGTATTGTACTATGAAATCTGCTATGATTTCTACAACAAGCATAAATCCGACCTGGACGATACGCTCGAGGATATGTACGAGTCGTTCGGTGAGAGGTTTTCAGAGAGGAGGAAGCTCGTAGACGGGACAAGCGGCCTGGTGAAGGCTGGGCTGCTCGAATTCTCGGATGATTACAGTGAGGTAACTATCAGCGACGCGGGCCAGCAGGTCCTTCTGGAGGAGGACTATGACTCCTATGTCGGCGGAATTGACTGCGGCAACCGTTACCGTTTCGCGAAAATGGTCCGCGATTTTTTCCACGATTCGGACAAGTACGATTCTGAAAAGGAAAATTCCCTCACCACCCTCGCTGTGGCATTGTGCCGGATGGAGCATCGTAATCCGCATCTGGGCTGTGTCCGGAAGACAAAGGACATCATCACCAATGTCGAGGACCGGGCATTGTTCTACATCGTCTGCAGCGCCTGCCCCGGCGGGGTGAACCTGACGAGGGAATTGAGATACCTTTTCCCTATCAACAAGAGTATGCAGCATCTTGGCGAGTTCAAGGATGAGAAGCACAATCTCCAGGTTCTGGACCTTGTGGAGATGCGCAACGAGTCGTCCATTTTCGGAGAGTATTCTACATTGACATTGACGGACAAGGGCAAGGAACTCTATTTCGAGGAGGATGCGAAGCTCTTTATCGAAAAGATTGATACAAAGGACATTATCAAGTCCTCCGACATTGCCGTAAAGCAGCTTTTCTTCGCTGAGGACGAGCAGCGCCAGCTTTCGATGGTCGGTTCATCATTGGAGCAGGAGAATTACCTCTCGTTGGTTGACAGGCTGTCCGCCAAGGGCCTTTCAAAAGGCATTGCCGTCCTGCTCTACGGCGCTCCGGGTACAGGAAAGACCGAGTCGGTGATGCAGTGGGCGAGGGCGACCGGCAGGGATGTCGTCCACGTTGACCTCAGCGCCTCGAAGAGTATGTGGTACGGCGAGAGCGAGAAGATTGTCAAGGGAATTTTCACCCGCTACCGCAATCAGTGCAAGCGCAGCAAGCTCAAGCCGATCCTGCTTTTCAATGAGGCTGACGGCCTGTTTTCCAAGAGGAAGGATATCAGCCGCGGCTCCAGCGTGGACCAGACGGAGAACACGATTCAGAATATCCTTCTCGAGGAGATGGAGAAGCTGGACGGAATTCTTGTGGCGACGACCAACCTTGCAGACAATCTTGATTCCGCATTCGAGCGCCGCTTCCTCTTCAAGATAAAGCTTGAGAAGCCTTCCGTAGAGGCCAAGCGCAGAATCTGGAGCAGCAAGCTCCCGACCCTGACAGATGAAGAATCCGCCATCCTCGCCGAGTCATTTGACTTCAGCGGCGGAGAAATCGACAACATTGTCCGCAAGGCCGTAATGGAGGAAGTCCTGAGCGGCAAAGCTCCTGACATTGAATCGGTTATGTGCCTCTGCCGGGAGGAGAAGATGGGTGGTGAACGGCTTCGTCGGATTGGGTTCTGAGTTTGCGTTGAACAATCAGATTTATGCGATTCCCCAAATTTTTACAGACTTGTCACCTTCCAGCCCGGTCAGTCGTTAAATATGGAAAACGACTGGAATGATGAACAAGTATTTTACAATTATGGCCCTAGCCCTGCTTCCGTCAATGGTTGAGGGCCAGGACCTTTCGAAATTCAAGGAAGTACCGGAGGAGTGGGCCGCGTCAAGTGATGCGTATATTAATGGCAATGCTTATCAGAGAGATGCCATTCTGTTTGTAACCTTGCTGGCGGAGACCCATCCTTATTATGTCAATGCTGAAAGACGCGCCGTCCTGGAATCGAGGCTGCCGGCATTGCTCGACGATTCCAGGGACTGCAACTCAGTCACGACTTTTGTGAAGTTGTTGCGGGAGGTGATGCCGGAAGTCCGGGATAACTGGGGAATCCGCCCCGGCTGTGAAGAAGCAGCTCCAACGGGCGAGGAAACATCTGGAAACAATGTTGAAATATGATGAATGACAATGAGATACGTAGCCTGATATCAGGTATGGAAGGGCAGTTGGAAGACGATGCCCGCTTCCTTTCTGCATTGGAAAGGAAACTTGATTGCGCGGAGCAGGCCAAACAGCGGAACGAGAGAATGGCGGCTGAGGCCAGGCGGCGTCTGATGAAGACAATCCTGTGCGGACTGGGCATGGCCGCATTGATTCTTATACTGGTATTCAATTGCGCAGTGCTCTCCATCTACACCATTGCCTATACCGTAATCCTGTCACTCCTTTCAATGCTTGCCCTGCTGGTGGTTTCCATTGCTTTGCAATGAATGATTTCCTCAATACTGTTCTCATTTTTTTGATTTTTTCGCTATATTTGTGGAAGCGCTGGAACCAGCGCAACGTGAGTAAGGAATAGCAGGGTAGAACATATTTAAGAAACATAATTGAGTTTTCTTTTACCGTAACCTCAAATCTGGACAATTTGAATATAATACGGGTAAAAGAAGACCGCGTCGTTTGGCGTGGTTCTTCTTGTCGTATTATCGGGAGTCCAGACCCTGAGGTTGCACAAGAGGCACTGCGCCATTTGCGTTGTCCTGGTGAGAGAAAACCATAACGGGCAGGGCGA
>JBJEBP010000082.1:0-3282 GCA_051870135.1 Candidatus Cryptobacteroides sp.
CGGTAGCGGATCCGGTCTTGGCGCTCTCGGCCAGTTTCTGGGTTGGTTTATATGAATGTGACGTATAATATTCAGTTGCCTTGCCGATAATCACGCCTGAAAGGAGGCCGAAGATGACGGAAAGCGAAAGCATCCACCAGTTCTGGAATCCGAGGAGATAGAAAATCGGGAATACTACTACGGCAATGAGCCCTGCGCTGAGATTGGTTCCCCGGCTGAGCGAGCCGAGAAGTTCCTGGAGGCCAGCCCCCTCCTTTGTCCTCACTGCGTAAATGCCAATGATAGAGAGGATTACTCCGATGGAAGCAATGCACATAGGAGCAAGAATGGCACGTGTCTGGGCCACAGTGTCTCCGAAGAAGGCGGATGCTCCCAATGCCATCGTGGCAAGGATTGAGCCGCAATATGATTCATAGAGGTCGGCACCCATGCCGGCTACGTCACCTACATTGTCACCCACATTGTCAGCAATGGTGGCAGGGTTCCTCGGATCGTCCTCGGGAATGTCAGCCTCCACCTTGCCCACGATGTCAGCTCCGACATCGGCAGCCTTTGTATAGATACCTCCGCCGACCCTTGCGAAAAGAGCCTGGGTGGACGCACCCATTCCGAAGGTCAGCATCGTGGTTGTGATTGTCACGAGTACCTGTGACGGATTAGGGTCGCCGACAAATGCCTTCAGGACAACATACCAGATGGAGATGTCGAGGAGGCCGAGTCCCACTACGGTGAGGCCCATGACCGCTCCTGAGCGGAATGCAAGCTTCAATCCTGAATTGAGCGATTTTGTAACCGCATTGGCTGTCCTGGCCGAAGCATAGGTGGCCGTTTTCATACCCACAAAGCCTGCAAGTCCCGAGAAAAATCCACCCGTAAGGAATGCGAACGGAACCCAAGGGTTCTGGATATGGAATCCGTAAGCCAGAATTGCAAAAAAGACGGCGAGAACGACAAATACAATGGTCACAACCTTGTACTGCTGTCTCAAATAAGCCATTGCCCCATCCCTGACATACTGTGCAATCTCCTTCATTGTAACATTGCCCTCACTCTCTTTCATCATCTGCCTGAAGAAATACCAGGCGAAGAACAAGGCGACCAGTGACGCCGCCGGCACTATGTAGAACAGCAAATCCATAAATTAATATGATTATTAAACGAAAATATTGGTAACGTTTCAGTGTTTCATTACGAAAGGTATAAGTTTCGTTTGCAAATATATTAACTTTTTTGAATTTTTGAACGCAAAAAACGAAAAAAGAGACCGGAGAATGCCAAATTGCATTTTCCGATCCCTTTTACGGTATATTCCGCAGCGGTACCAGACCGCTTTCCTTACCGAATTATTCTGCTGCAGGTGCCTCTGCCTCTGCTGCCGGAGCAGCCTCAACAGGAGCCTCAGCCTTCTTGGCGCGGCTACGACGGGTGCTCTTCTTGGCCTCCTTCTTCTGAGGAGCTGAAGCGAGAGCTGCCTCGTTGAAATCAACGAACTCGATGAGGGCCATCTCGGCTCCGTCACCCTGCCTGAAGCCGGTGTGGAGGACACGAAGATATCCGCCCGGACGGTCAGCTATCTTTGGAGCCACTGTGCGGAAGAGCTCAGTAACCACATACTTGTTCTTGAGATAACTGAAGACTACACGACGGGAGTGTGTGGAGTCATCCTTTGACTTGGTGATAAGAGGCTCAACGTATGTCTTGAGGGCCTTGGCCTTGGCAACTGTTGTGGTGATTCTCTTGTGGAGGATCAATGAACAAGCCATATTGGCGAGAAGGGCCTTGCGGTGAGAGCTCTTGCGACCAAGATGATTGATTGCTTTATTATGCCTCATAATTAAACGTTATTCTTTTTCTTAGGTTCAATATTGTACTTGGTGACATCCATACCGAATGTGAGCTTCATCTTGTCAAGCATCTGGTCAATCTCGTTGAGAGACTTGCGTCCGAAATTGCGGAACTTCATGAGTTCAATGCGGGAGTAGGACACAAGGTCAGCAAGAGTGTCAATCTCGGCAGCCTTGAGGCAGTTGTATGCCCTGACTGAAAGGCCGAGGTCTGAAAGCTTGTTGAGAAGAAGATGTCTCATGCGGAGTGACTCCTCGTCAAGCTCCTTGGAATCCGGTTTCACTGTGCTCTCAAGGGACATCTTCTTGTCGTCTGTAAAGAGCTTGAAGTGATAGATAAGGATGTTCGCAGCATCCTGGAGAGCGACATTAGGGGTAATTGACCCGTCAGTGACAATCTCCAGATTGAGCTTCTCGTAGTCGGTCTTCTGCTCAACTCGCCAGTTCTCAACGGTCCAGTTGACCTTCCTGATAGGAGTGTAGATGGCATCCACCGGAATAGTTCCGATAGGAGTGTTTTCATCCCTCTCCTCCTCAGCCGGTACGAAACCGCGGCCCTTGGTAATGGTGAGTGTAATCTCGAGCTTGACTGATGGCTCGAGGGAGCAGATATGGAGCTCCGGATTGAGCACCTTGAAAGAAGACAATCCCTTGGTGATATCCTCTGCGGTAAACTCCTGCTTGCCGCTAACAATGATGTTTGCTACCTCTGAATCCACGGTATCCACCATCCTCTTGAACCTCACTTGCTTGAGATTCAGAATGATGTCCTGCATTCCCTCGATGACTCCCGGGATTGTAGCGAACTCCTGGTCCACTCCGGTAATCTTTATCGAGCTGATAGCAAAACCTTCCAGAGAAGAGAGCAGAATGCGGCGGAGGGCGTTTCCGATGGTCTGTCCATAGCCAGGCTCAAGAGGCCTGAACTCGAAACGGCCGACGGTGTCCGATCCTTCGAGCATTATGACCTTATCCGGTTTCTGAAATGCTAAGATTGCCATATTGTTTCTTTTTAGGTGTTATTATTTGGAGTAGAGGTCGACGATGAGCTGCTCGTTGATGTTTTCAGGTATCTCCTCCCTTGCAGGGACATTGAGGTATTTTCCTGTAAGAGTCTTGGCATCGAACTCAAGCCATGAATACTTCTTGGCGGAAGCAACGCTGGCCTGAATAACCTCGAGGCTTCTTGACCTCTCGCGCACTGCTATAACTTCACCGGCCTTCACCTGTGCGGATGGAATGTTGCAAACGGCACCGTTGAGGGTGATGTGGCAGTGGAGCACGAGCTGTCTTGCAGCAGCCCTGGTAGGAGCGATTCCGAGACGGTAAACGAGGTTGTCGAGCCTGGACTCGAGAAGGAAGAGAAGATTCTCACCCTTCTGGCCCTGCATGCGGCAGGCTTTCTCGTAAGTGTTGCGGAACTGTCTCTCGAGAAGGC
>JBJEBP010000083.1:0-3276 GCA_051870135.1 Candidatus Cryptobacteroides sp.
GGACAGTCTGCAGGTAGTTGAAAAGGCAATGTTGAAGTCCCCGCTGGTGGATGAGGTCGTGTACCAGAAATCCCTCGTGGATGCGCTCAATGCCAATCTGAACCGCATTTCAATGGTGCTCGGAGTTTTCATTGCCCTGATGCTTTTCGTTTCCTTCGTATTGATCAACAACACGATGAGGCTCAATGTGTTCGCACGACGTTTCACAGTGCATACGATGAAACTCGTTGGAGCCACGAGGGCATTTATCCGGGGACCGTTCCTGTTGAGGGCGGCATTCCTCGGGCTCTTCGCGTCGGTTATAGCATTGGTTATGCTGACCGGCCTGCTCTTTGTGTTGAGGGCTGAATTCTCGCAACTCTTCGAGGTGTTCACTCTCCAGCGCCTCCTCATTGTGATGGGCATTGTGGTAGCCTCGGGCCTTGTGATTTGTGTCGGAAGCACCTGGCTCGTTGTAAACAAACTGGTGTCTCTTGACAAGGATGAATTATATTATTGATAGAAAGGTAGTTATGGATAATGGAAAAATGGCGATGACCCCGAGGGGACTCTGGATGCTCGTAATCGGCTTCATTGTGATGGTAGCCGGATATATATTGATGATCGGAGGTGGAAGCGATGACCCTGCCGTGTTCAATGAGGCGATGTTCGACTTCCGCCGTCTCGTGCTGGCCCCGCTTGTGATATTGGCCGGAATCGGAGTCGAGGTATTTGCCATTATGAAAATCTGGAAAAAGAAGGAGGATTAAGGTATGGAATGGTGGCAGGCTCTAATCCTTGGCATCGTTCAGGGCCTAACTGAATTTCTCCCGGTCAGCAGCAGCGGGCATCTGATGATTTTCAAGGAGTTGCTCGGAGTTGACGCCGAGGGCTTCCTGGATTTCACGGTTACCGTACATTTTGCCACCGTGCTCAGCACCGTCATCGTGTTCTGGTCGGCCATCTGGTCCCTGCTCAAGGGGATTCTCAAGTTCAAATACAATGATGAGACCGATTATGTCGTCAAACTCATTGTGTCAATGGTGCCTGTCGCCATTGTCGGATTCTTCTTCAAGGACAGCGTGGAGGCTCTCTTCGGCGAAAATCTTTTCGTTGTGGCCATATCATTGATAATCACGGCTGTATTGCTTTTCCTCTCGGACAATGCCGGCCGCTTTTATGGTCGTCAGAAGTCCGGGCGCAGCACCGTCTGTGACAATGCCGGAGGACATCGCAACGGGCTTTCATTCCTCCAGGCATTCGCGGTGGGCCTCGGCCAGGCCTGCGCAGTTGCCCCGGGTCTTTCCCGTTCCGGAACCACTATTGCAACCGGCCTTCTCTGCGGCGTCAAGAGGGATATTATGGCGCAGTTCTCCTTCCTGATGGTCCTTGTTCCTATCTTGGGTGAACAACTTCTCACTGTCATTGACGCAGTGGGGGAGGGAACCGGCCTTGTCCTTCCTTTCGCAGATCTACTGCTCGGATTCACAGGGGCTTTCGTCGCCGGACTGGTTTCCTGCAAGGCTATGGTGGCCATAGTCAGGAAATCCAGGCTGATATATTTCGCATTGTACTGCCTCGTGGTGGCGCTGATGCTTCTTCTTTTCGCGTAATACAATGAAAGACAGGAACTTGACCTTTTTCGTATCGGACGTCCATCTTGGCCTTGATGTAAAGGACCCCGTGGACAGGGAGGCCCGTTTCGTGTCCTTCCTGAATACGATTCCGCGGCATCAGACGGAGGCCCTGTATATGCTGGGGGACATCTGGGATTTCTGGTATGAGTACCACGATGTCGTGCCAAAGGGCTACGTGAGAGTTTTCGCTGCCCTGATGGATTTGATGGATGCCGGGGTGAAAGTCTATTTTTTCCAGGGAAATCACGATATCTGGTGCTATCACTATTTCGAGGACATGGGCATCCGCATTCTCAAGCAACCTGCCGTTGTCGAAATAGCCGGCAAGACGTTCTGTCTCGGACACGGGGACGGACTCGGTCCGGGCCATATCCTGTACAAGATTATGCGCTGGGGATTCAGGAACAGATTCATCCAGGGCGTTTTCAGCCTTCTGCATCCGTATCTTGCTTTCCGCTTCGGGAAAGGGTGGTCGAAGAAGAGCCGCGTCGCCAAGACTGTCGAGTATAAGTTCAAGGGCGCTGCCGAGCCGCTTTGCATTTTCGCGGAGGATTTTTCAAAGAAGCACCGGGTGGACTATTTCGTTTTCGGACACTTCCATTGTGCCGTGGATATGCGCCTGAGTTCCGGAACTGAGCTATATGTGCTCAAGGATTGGATGGACGGAGGCCAGCCTCATCTGTACTTCGACGGGATTTCTATGCGTTTGGGATATTCCCCGAAAATTGAAAAGTAGAGCCCGGCGAATTCCCCGCTGTCCCATTTCTGCACCAGTTCCTCGACGGCCTTGTCCTCGCCGAGGGGATCGTAATGTTTCTTGAGGTCTGATCCGAACAATTTTGCTATGCCCTGCCAGAAGCCGGCCGCAATGCCGTTCTTGTAGTCCTTGATAATGAAGAAGGAGGACTTTCCGACCTCCCTGTCAATGAGTTTCATCAGCAGTTGGCCCTGGGATACGGTCATTCCCCTCAAAGGCTCCTCGAATGCGGTGAAGAGTTCCTTTTGTACAGAATTGATGTATTTCTCCCGTTTCCTCCGGTTGAAGTCATTCTCCTCCAGTTCCGTATCTGTCTTCTCGACAAGCTTGCGGGCGACCAGGGCATAAGGATAAGTCTTGCTGAAATTCCAGACCAGCCTGTAATATCTTCTCCACTCGCGCCCCTTCATCTTCCTGAATGAAGTCACATGGGATGGATTGAGGACATCGAAGAACAAAGTATCCCCGTCAACTATCTCGTATCCGAGCATCAGCTTGGGTTCCGGCATCTTCTCCTTCCTGTTCTGGGCGGACGCATCGCAGGCGAAGGCCAGGAGGACCGCCGCCAGGACTGCGGGAAGTATGTGGATTCTCTTTGTCATATTACAATAATGCCGATGCCGCGGGAGGCTTGCATTGTCCTCCGGATACCTTGCATTGCCCTGCAAATATAGCGATAATCGCGGAACCTTGTTCTTTTCCCGTTTGGCTTTGTCCTGCTATTGTCGAAAATGTTGGTTTAATTTTTCCATGACAATGCGTAAGTCATTGAAACAGCCATATATAGCGATGCATTTTCTTGGTCGAAAAAGTTGAAAAATTTTCTGAAAGATATTGTGATTTCAAGAATTTTTACTAACTTTGCAATCCCAAAATTGAGGAGAAGTTCGCCCAACCAGCTGA
>JBJEBP010000084.1:0-3259 GCA_051870135.1 Candidatus Cryptobacteroides sp.
GTAGCACTACAGATTCTGGCTCTGTCAGTGAGGGTTCGAGTCCTTCTATCTCAACTCAAGAATCTGGTCTCCGACCAGTCACGGCGGGATAGCTCAGCTGGTTAGAGCGCATGATTCATAATCATGAGGTCCGCAGTTCAATCCTGCGTCCCGCTACGATTTATAATTCAACCACTTGCGAGTAATTTTGCAAGTGGTTTTTTCATCCCGCCGGCTCAATATCTGAGCCGTACCCCGAAGTTGAAATTCCGTCCATTCCCCCAATATCCAGTGAAAGAGTCCCTGTCGTGACCTGAGCCGTCCTTGCTGCGCTCAATGTAGCTGGCGTCCGTGATGTTATTGACATTCAGGAAAAGGACAATGCCCAATTTCCGGATACTTCCGGTCCATCTTAATCCGGCATTGAGAAGGTGATATGAAGGAATTCTGTATGAATCTGCCCGGTCGTCCGGGTTCGTGCGGGAGACGGGGTCGAAGTCGGCCCAATACCGGTCGTTCCAGGACCAGTCGGCGTGGATCTCCAGGCCCGGATCCAGATTGATGCGGATTGAGGCACCTGTCTGGGTCTGCGGAGCATCACCCACGTGCAGCCCGTCCGCGTACACATTCACATTGCCCATCGGCTGCAGGGTAGTGGGGTCGTAGATTGTAGCCATCACGTCATTCTTCCAGCGCCAATCTCCAATGGAGGCGAACGCATCAAGCCTCAGGAACCGTTCCCAGGACCACCACAAATCCGCCTCGAAGCCATAATGCAATGCATCCAGCCCTTTTACCATATACTTGACAGGGTCCTCTTCAATGGTACTGTATGGGGACGAAAGCAGGGTCTTGTTCTTCCAGAGGGCAAGATATCCGGTGATTTCAGCGCCGAACGAGCCACCGGCGAGACGGTATCCGATTTCTCCGAGAGTATTTTTCTCATTGCCCAGGTTGCGTGAAATCTCATTATTCCCGTTGGAGAAGAATACACTCGCATACGGCACCCTCGAATAGAATGCTGCATTGGCATAGAACTTAGAATACCTGCCCAGCCGGTAGAGGACTCCTCCCTTGACGCTGGCCCCTGCGCGTGAGGCCCTGCTGCTCCATTTCTCCGTTGTGGAATAGTTGTACAGGTCCCAGCGGCGAAGAGTGGTTGCACTGACAGAAGCCCCGAGAGTGAATATCAGATGCCTGGCACTTCCAGCCCTGTAATGTGCAAGGGCATAGGCTGTGAAATAGTTCTGGCGCCGTCCATTGTGCGTACGGACGTAGTCGCCCACTCCTTTGACGGGATTGCGGCCGTTCATCCCGGCAAGGGAATTATGCTCGTAATCCTCATACCAGTAATCTGCCCCGAGAAGGTCGGTAATTCTCTCCTTCTCCCAGGTGTCATATATTTGCCAATGCAGGCCTGCATCGATATCCGCCCTGCCGCCTAACTCCTTGACAATATTGGATTTAAACCCTGCCTGGATGTGGCCTGCAAGATAATCGGTCATAATGTTCACCGCGCATTTCCCATTGGCATCCGGCGATACGGCGGCATTTTCGGCAATCACGGCATCCCAGTCAATCTGCCCCTCTCCGGCATTGCCGTCCGGAATTACAAAAGACGAAATACGGCGCCCCGTACTCTCGGAGTAATAGCCTCCTCCGCTGGCAAGTGCCAGATAGAAAGTGTTGAAGGCCTTCCAGCCGTTGCCTCCTTCATTCGCATTGCCTCCATCGTAGCTATGCGTAAGGGTGAAATAGGGCTTGAAATAATTGTTCCTCGCAGTCGTCCTCCGGAACCTGGTGCCGTCTTCCGCAGTCTGCCATCCCCAGCTTTTGTTGTAGGATATCCCGTATTTCTCCTTCTCTGCGTATGAGAGGCGGGAGGACCGCTGCTGGTGGGTCTCCGGAGAGCCAAGGGTCGTGAGATTGAGTTTGTGCCCCTGCCGGAAACTTTTGTCAATGCTGGCAAGGTAGGAGCCTGAATTGATTCGGCTGCAGTCCACAAATGTGCTGCCCCAGTTGTACGAGCCCATCAAAGAGAGGTTCCAGCCGTGTGGCAATGCGCCGGTCGAGATGTTGATGAAGGCATTGCTTGTACCGGAACCGGTGTGGTACCAGCCTGCTTCTGCCCCGGGCTTTTCGGAAGGGCGGGTGGTCAGGATGTTGATTGTGCCGCCGACCGAATTGTCCGAAAGCATTGAATTGCCCACTCCTTTCTGGACCTGAATCGCCGTTGTAGCATCTGACAGGCCCATCCAGTTATTCCAATACATGCTTCCCGAAGTTAGGCCTGAAATCGGTATGCCGTTCAGCAGCACCGAGATGTTCTCCTGCTTGAAGCCCCTGATGTTGATTTTTGCATCCCCGAAACTGCCTGTCTCGGAGGTGGAATAGACGCCCGGAATGTTCCGGATCATTTCCGGGAATGTCCTTCCCGGTGCGTTTCCCCTGAGCTTTTCCTGATTGATGTCCGTAAGACGGAGTGAGGAGAGTGCGGCGTTCGCAATGCTTGCGGAAATACTTGAGCCGTCAAGTACAATGCTTGTTGTCGTGTCGGTCTGTGCTCCTGCCGTTGCAGGAATGACCAATGCCGCTGCGACGAGTGACAATGATTTAAGCATAGTCAGTTTGTGAGTTTGAGTGAAACATTAAACTACAAATCTGACAGGGTATGTTCCTCCTCCATGGTGAAGGGGAGGTGCATCTTCTTCCATCCGGACTTTACCGTCGGTGCCGTAGTTTCAACGGCTCAGCCATCTGCAGTATGCTGTTGTGGACATACTTCAAACGGGTCGCGGACTATACCGCCGGTTGGGACTTTCACCCGACCCTGAAGATTCAGGGCGCAAAGATATATAATATTTCTACAAACTCAATAGAAACGGTAGCTGTAACGCGTAAGAAAATCGATGGACATATAGTTGTCCTGATATTCCGGGCGTTTCCCGATGACCAGGAAATCTGTCAATGTGACGACCGACTGATATGCCTGCCTGTCGGAATGCTGGCAAATCAGTACCCTGACGTAACCGTTCTCCAATGCGGAGATGTTGCGTTCAAGCATATCGAAGCATACGACATTGAGGTTCTTCCGGCTTGCATTCAATGAAAAAAGCGACCGGAAAATTCCGATCGCTTTTTCAGTGGGAGCAGAGGGAGTCGAACCCCCGACCCTCTGCTTGTAAGGCAGACGCTCTGAACCAACTGAGCTATGCTCCCAAACTTGCTCCTGAACCAGGACTTGAACCTGGGACCCTCTGATTAACAGTCAGATGCTCTA
>JBJEBP010000085.1:0-13796 GCA_051870135.1 Candidatus Cryptobacteroides sp.
CCCTTCAGGGGAGGAATTGCCCAGTTCAATGCCAATCTGTATTTGGAACTGGGCAAATCTTCTATTGTAAAGGCCTTCAATTTCAGCCGCCAGTACCCGGACATTCTTTTCCCGGGGAAAACACAGTATGTAACGCCTGAAGATGAGGCTGTTCCGGTAGAAAGCGAGGCTGTGCTGGACACCGCGAACCCACTGACCTGGGTCTCCACGGCCCGCAAGATCAGGGAATGGAAGCCGGATGTCCTCATCATGAGATACTGGATGTCCTGGTTCGCACCGTCGCTGGGCTATGTTGCAAGGCACGTCGGGGAGAATTGCAAGGTTGTGGCCATCCTCGACAATGTGGTCCCTCACGAGCCCCGTTTCTTCGACACTCCGTTCACAAAATACTTCCTCAAGGGATGCGACGGTTTCGTCACAATGTGTGATGCCGTATCCGGAGACCTCCTGCGCCTGAAGCCGGATGCCCGCTTCATAATGAGGAACCATCCTCTCTATTCGCATTTCGGGGAGAAACTTCCAAGGCTTGCCGCAGAAGAAAAGCTCGGGCTGGAACACGGCAGGAAGAACATCCTGTTTTTCGGCCTGATCAGGCATTACAAGGGCCTGGACATACTTCTGGAGGCATTTTCAGGGCTTGGAGAAGATTATCAGCTCATTATTGCCGGAGAGCCTTACGGTTCCTTCGGGCCTTACCAGGAAATCATTGACAGAATCCCGGGGAAGGACAGAATCCACATTTTCCCGAATTACATAAAGGATTCCGAGGTCAAGGATTATTTCTCGGCTGCAGACCTTACAGTGCTGCCTTACCGTTCAGCTACCCAGAGCGGCATCAGTTCGGTATCCTATCATTTCGAGGTGCCGATGATTGTGACCGCGGTCGGCGGATTGAAGGAGACAATCGGGGACACTGGCACGGGGATTGTTGCCGCAGACGTCTCGGCAGAAAGCATCCGGACGGAGATTGAGAAATATTTCAGCAATCCGGAAACCGGCGAAAGATGCAAAAGCCATATCCGCAAAGAGAAGAAGAGGCTGTCCTGGGAGAATTTCAGCCGGGACCTCCTGGGCTTCGCAAAAGAATTGTGATTGGTACGCTACTAATTTTTTCAGACAATGCTGTTCAGACAGATTATATGCACGGCCATATGCGCCGCTAGCCTGCTTTCCATCTCCATTGATGGCATTTCACAGGGCTATACCCAGACTCCGGTGACCGTTTCCAAGGACAAAGTCAGGGGCGGTGACGGGAAAATCTACTATTCCCACGTTGTACAGGAACGCCAGACATTGTATTCAATATCAAAGGCTTACGGGGTCAGCATTGACGAAATCTGCGCCGCCAATCCCGATATGAGACTGAAGGAGGAGGGTACCAAGAAGGGGGCTATTCTCTTCATTCCCGTGAAGGAGAATGCAAATGCTCCTGTTGCCGGCAATGAGGAGGAAACGCATTCTGCGGACAAGACTGCGGTTGCTCCGGCAGCAAAAGACGAAAAACCTTCAGACGCCCCTGCAGCCAAGGATGAGAAACCCAAGGCCCAGGCGGCTTCTCAGGAATATACAGTCCACATTGTAAAGTGGTTTGAGGACATTGAAGACATTGCGGACGAATATTCAGTTTCGGTGGAGGACATTATGAAGTTCAACGGGCTGAAAACCAAGAAGTTGAAGAAACGCCAGAAGATTCGCATTCCTTCCGGTCCGGTAAGCGGGCCGGCCCTGGACATTGACGGGGAGAAGCCGGAGGAGACACCGGAGCCGGAAACTGACCGGAAGCCTGCAAAGGATGAAAATGAGGACAATATCCCTTTCAACCGGAAGAGCAAGGTCAATGCTTTGCTTATGTTGCCCCTCGGAGCCTCCGCAAAGCCGAATGAGAACAATATGGACTTCTACAGCGGAGCTCTCATTGCAATAGAAAAACTCAAGAAAGAAGGCATTGACATTGACCTCAGTGTCTATGACGTGGCTTCCAGCCTTCCTATTACCGCAGACAGGCTCGCCGCCAGCGATTTTACCATCGGACCGGTAAACAGGGAGCAGGTTGAAAAGGTTCTGGAAATGGCTCCGGAAAGTACCGGGGTAATCTCCCCTCTCGACCCGCGGACGGCTGACCTTGCAGGCGGACATTCCAATATGATCCAGGCGCCGGCATCTACCGCCGAGCAGTACAAGGACCTTCTGAAATGGATTCAGGAAGAGAGGAAAAACGGGGACAAAGTGTTCGTACTCAGCGAGAAAGGTGTCGCACAGAGTTCCGGAATGACTTTGATGAATGAACTGCTCCAGAAATCAGGCCTCAACTACAGCCAGTATTCCTATGCCATTCTCGAAGGTAGGGAGGCGGTCAATTCCCTTGGCGGCCTGATGACCAAAACGGGGGTGAACCGGATTATCATCAATTCCGAGAGCGAGGCTTTTGTCAATGATGCCGTCAGGAATCTTGCAACATTGATTTTCAGGAAGTTCGAGATTGTGCTCTACAGCCCTTCCAAAATCCGTTCATTCGATACCATTGACACCGAGAACCTCCATTCCCTCAAGACGAGGGTGTCTTCCACCTATTTTGTGGACTACAACAGCAGGGACGTATCCGAGTTCCTCCTGAAATACAGGGCACTTTACCGCACTGAGCCTACCCAGTTCGCTTTCCACGGCTATGACCTGACCTACTATTTCATAAAGCACAAGTCACAATATGGCAGGAGCTGGATGGAAAGTCTTGACAGGGACTTCTCCACAAATCTCCTCCAGACTGATTTCAGATTCGTAAAGAACGCTGACGGAGGATTTACAAACAGCGGAATCAGGCGATTCATATATGCTCCGGACTACACTATTGTTCGGGTAAGATAGTGGCATCTCGACTGGGCGCCCCTTCTGTCATCTCGACTGAGCGCAGCGAATGGAGAGATCTACCTCGCCAGCAGCGCCTCGGCATTAGCAACGGCTTCGGGAGTAATCTCGGAGCCGCTGAGCATCCTGGCGATTTCATTGACCCTCTCACTACCCGAAATACGCCTGATATCGGTATCGGCACGGTCCCCGGAGAATGTCTTGGTGACAATGTAGTGGGCGTCACCCTTTGCCGCAACCTGAGGGAGATGTGTAATGGCGAAAACCTGCATATAGGCCCCCATTGAGCAAATCATTGAACCCATCTTGTCTGCCGCACTACCTGACACACCAGTGTCGATTTCGTCGAAAATCATTGCCGGCATATTGGTGTACCGGGCCATCATTGCCTTGAGTGACAGCATTATACGTGAAAGCTCACCGCCGGATGCACATTTTGCGACATCAACAGGCGAGGTGCCGGTAGACGAAAATACGAAGAGAATTGAATCTTTCCCATCAGGTCCCGGAGCGGAATTTCCAAGGACGACATCGAAGACAGACCTTTCAAGATCAAGGGAGCGGATCAGCGAACATACAGCCTCCGAAAATCCCTTCACCGCTGCCCTGCGCACTTTGGAAAGGGCTTCGGCAGCATTGTCGTACGCCTTTTCAGCCAGGGCGATTTCCTTCACGGTTGTTGCGATTTTTTCTTCAAGTCCGGTTGTATCGGCCAATGAAGAATCAAGTTTGTCCCGAACTGCAATGAGCTCGGTTATCGTGAGGCAATTATGCTTCTTGAGCAGGCCGTAGAGGAGGGAAAGCCTGTCTTCCACCTGCTCAAGCCTGTCCCCGGACACCTCAGTGGACTCCTCCCTTGCCTCAATGTCACTCAGGATATCATCCAGTTCAAGCCTGGAGGACTCGATACGGCCGGAAAGTTCCTTCATCCCGGGTAGATAGGCCGAAAGTTTGTCGAGAACCTTGCAGGCCTCCTTGAGGCGGGTGTCAACCGGCATTGACTCTGCATCGTCCCTGCCGAAGAGTGATTCAATCTGGCAGAGTGAGGATTTGATTTCCTCGGCATTGGCAAGCATCTTCTGCTCCGCTTCAAGTTCCTCGATTTCTCCTTCTGCCAATGATGCTGAGACGAGCTGGTCGAGAAGGGCCTGGTTGTAGTCCTGCTCGGTGCTGAGAGCCGCCAGCCTGGATTTCATTTCCTCCAATTCGCGTCTCAGTCCGGCTAGAGCCTCCCAGGCAGTGCGGCAAGCCTCAAGCTTGGCCTTGTCCCCGGCATAATGGTCCAGCATTGACATTTGGAACTGCTTGTCACGCAGCATCATAGTCTCGTGCTGCGAATGTATGTCAATGAGACCGGACGAGAGTTCAGAAAGGAGCTTGACCGGGGCCGGGCAGTCATTGACAAATGTCCTTGAACGGCCGTTCCTGGACAATACCCTCCTGATAATCAGCTCTCCTTCACCTGTTTCCGGAGAAAGCCCGGATTCGACTCCGTTCTCCTCCAGCAATGCGGCCATCCGGCCGCTTTCATCCTTGACGCTGAACTCGGCCTCTACCACGCAGCTGTCCCCCGACGGTCCGATTGCGGAAAGATCCGCCTTGGAACCGAGAGCGAGCGAGAGGGCTCCCAGAATTATGGACTTTCCGGCGCCGGTCTGTCCGGTTATAATGATGAGACCCGCCGGGAATTCAATATCCAGCGAGTCTATCAGTACATAATTCCTTATGCTCAGCGAACGAAGCATATTTATTCAGCTTTTTCAGCCTCTTCCCCATCGTGGCGCGCGGTCCTGTAGGAAAGTTCACCTGCCTGGAACTCCTCTACAGCCACGAGCACAGGCTTCGGCTGCCTTTCATAGAATTTTGAAATCTCTATCTGCTCGCGGTTCTCGAACACTTCGTCCATGGAGTCGCGGTCGTTCTTGAAATCTTCAAGCTTTTTGTTAAGCTCCTTCTTCTCGGCAAGGGCAATCTGGTTGGCCCTCTTGGCGAGAATCACTACGGTCTCGTAGATATTTCCGGTCGGTGCAGCGAGATATTTGATATCCCTTGTCACCGTGTTCTGCGGTACATTTTTCTTGTCCATATTAAAGAAAATACATTTTATACATTTTCATATACTGCGGTAATGTCGCCGCGGTTTCATTTTTTTTCAGACTTGGCCTCAGCCTTTCGAGCTCTCTCGAATTCCTTCTCCTTCATATTGATTTCCTCCTCGGAGCCTACATATTTTCCGAGGGCCTTCTGGGCCCTGGCATACATCACCTTGAGCTCCTTGGTATATGGGGACACCGCAATTTCGCCAATGAAGTTGAGGTAGTCGTCAATGAATGTCATATACCTCTCCTTCTGCTTCGAGGCCACGCTCAGCTGGGCGTATTTATACGATGACATTGCGATATAATACAGGATATCCTCCCTGTAGATATTTTCGGAATTGTCCTTGAGAATATTCCTGAAAGCCACCCTGGAAGCCTTGTAATCCTCCATCTTGTAGTAGAGGCGGGCCGATTCGAAGGCTTTGTGGTCAAGGCGCTCCTTCAGGTCGGCCAGCATTGACTTGCATTCCTCAACGTGTGGATTTGCCGCACCATAGTCCTTCTGGTATTCGTAGATGGCGGCAATCGCAACCCTCGTCGGGTTCTGGTCAAGCTCATAGCGGTATGTGGACTTGTACAGGCAGTCCAGGCGCAGGAAGCGGGCATCCTCGGCGAACGGACTGCGCGGATATGTGGAAATGAACTTGGAGAAATTGGCCTCCGCGGTAATGAAATCCTTGTACTTGTAGTTGCTCAGTCCCCAGTAATACTGGACGGTGTCATCCTTGCTGGTTCCCTCGGTAAGCACTGACATTGATTCGAACAATGCGGCGGCCTTCTGGTATTTTCCCTGGTTGAAATAATCGAATGCTGCGGCATACTTGGCATCCACGTCGTTGCTGGAGAGCAATGTATCATACTGGGAACGGCAGGAGGCTACAGCCACGAGGGCTGCAACGCACCAGAGGAGTTTTCTTGAAAAATTCATTTGCTTCAATATCTTCACGTTGAATATCATTTGCTTGTATGTGCGTTCAGGAATCTCTCCACATCCAATGCTGCCCTGCAGCCGGAAGCCGCAGCCGTCACAGCCTGCCTGTAGTCGGGATCCTGTACGTCACCGGCTGCGAAGACGCCCTCGACATTGGTCTTTGAGGTCTTGCCCTCGGTGATGATGTAGCCGTTCCCGTCGGTGTTGACCCATTCGCAGAAGAGGTCGGAATTCGGGTGATGCCCGATGCCGAGGAAAAAGCCGTCGACCTTGATATCAAAAACCTTACCATCTTTCCGGAGAATGCGGACTCCGGTCACTCCGGACTCGTCTCCGAGGACCTCCTGGGTATTGCAATTCCAGAGAACTTCGATGTTCGGCGTGGCCGCAACGCGCTCCTGCATTGCCTTTGATGCCCTGAAAACATCCCTGCGCACTATCATATAGACTTTCGTGCAGAGATTGGCCAGATATGTAGCCTCTTCGCAGGCGGTATCCCCTCCTCCGACAACAGCAACAACTTTCTTCCTGTAGAAGAATCCGTCGCAGGTGGCACAGGCCGATACACCAAATCCCTTGAATTTCTGCTCCGAAGGCAGTCCAAGATATTTGGCCACGGCACCTGTCGCAATGATGACGGTCTCCGCCTTGATGACATTGCCCGACTCGTCCTCCAATGTGAAAGGCCGCTCCGAGAGATCAACCTTGGCAATGCGTCCCGGCCTGATGTCAGCTCCGAAACGTGCTGCCTGGCCCTTCATCGAGGCCATGAGCATATTGGCGTCAATTCCGTTCTCGAAACCCGGATAATTTTCTATCTCGGTAGTGGTGGTAAGCTGTCCACCCGGTTCCATTCCCTCATAGAGTACAGGGCTGATTCCGGCACGGCCCGCATATATGGCTGAAGTGTATCCCGCAGGTCCTGAGCCGATGATGAGACATCTGGTATGCTGTTCCATAATCAAAATCGTTTTTTAACCTGCAAATATAATGAAGTAATTTGAAATAATTGCTTGATTGGGCTTTGATTCTGTCCATGGGGCCCTGAAATCAAAGTAGTGGATTCTTTCAAAAAGTTTAAAATTCATTTAAATCGTACCACCTTGAGGGTGGCTTGCACATTTTCTTTGCGAATGTTGCATATCTTGCGGCACAGAAATGCCGCGCAAGGAGCGGAGTCAATGCGGACAACAACGTCAAACGGATAAAACTGAAAACAATGAAACTGAAGGAAATGAATCTGGAAGACCGGCCGAGAGAGAGGCTGGTGGCGAAAGGGCCGGAAGCCCTGGGGAATGCGGAACTGACGGCAATTTTGCTCAGGACAGGAGGAGGCGGACTGAATGTGCTGGAGACGGCCCAGGCATTGCTGGCATCAGCCGGAAGCCTGTCCGGACTGTCGGCAATGTCGCTTGAGAAAATGATGGAAACCAAAGGTATAGGGCTGGACAAGGCTGTGACCATCAGCGCTGCCTTTGAACTCGGCCGGAGATTCGCGGCGGAGAAGGCGGGTTCACCTGCGCAAATCACATCCGCAGGACAAATCTACGAGATAATGCAGCCGCTTATGAAGGGCCTGGACCACGAAGAATGCTGGATTTTCTTCCTGAACAGAGCCAACCGGATAATTTTCAAGGAGAAACTGACCACCGGGGGCCAGTCAAGCACTGTCATGGATTCAGGTATAGTCATCCGCAAGGCATTGGAAAAGAAGGCCTTGGGCCTGATTCTCTGCCACAATCATCCCTCCGGAAGCCCGATGCCGGGGACTGCGGATGCCAAGCAGACGGAATCATTGAAGAAGGCGGCGGAAACGTTCGGAATTTCCCTGCTGGACCACGTCATTATCGGCGACGGCTGCTACTACAGTTTCGCCGACGAGGAGATTTCGTGGGCCTAAACCCGCTCGCAGATCAATGTCGCCGAGGTGCAGGAGAGCACTTTGACATTGACATAATCCCCTGCCTCACAGGCAGGAAGGCCCTTCTCAGGGACGGCTGACGGGAAGACGCACATCTTGTTGTTGGATGCGCGGCCGCAGCTGTCCTTCGGGTCACGCTTGGACGGGCCCTCGACCAGGACCTTGAAAATCTTGCCGACATCACGCCTGTTGCTCTCAAGGCTGAGCTCGTTCTGCAATGCGATAATTTCATTCAGGCGACGGGTCTTCTCCCCTGCAGGAATGTCATCAGGATATTTCAATGCTGCAAGAGTGCCCGGCCTTTCGGAATACTGGAACATATAGGCATAGTCATAGCCCACCGTCCTCATTACGGAAAGAGTATCCTCATGGTCGCTGAGGGTCTCCCCGCAGAAACCTGCAATGATGTCAGTGGTGATGGCGCAGTCCGGCATTACCTCCCTGATTTTGGCTACACGGCCGAGATACCATTCCCTGGTATATCTGCGGCGCATCTTCTCCAGCATCACGTCGCTGCCCGACTGGACCGGGAGATGGATGTGGCGGCAGATATTATCGTGCTCCGACATTGTGACAATCACCTTGTCGCTGATATCCTTCGGGTGGGAAGTCGAGAACCTCACCCGGAGTTCCGGGCTTATGGCCGCAACGGAAGCCAGGAGGTCGGCAAAGTCAACGTCCCCATCCCCGTCCTTCCAGAGATAGGAATCCACATTCTGGCCGAGCAGGGTTACCTCCTTGTAACCCTTCGAGAACAGGTCACAGGCCTCCCTGACAATGGTTTTCGGGTCACGGCTGCGCTCTGCGCCGCGGGTATAGGGCACCACGCAGTAGGAGCAGACATTGTTGCAGCCCCTCATTATGGAAATGAAGGCCGATACCCCGTTCTTGTCAATGCGGACAGGCTCAACGTCGGCGTATGTCTCCTCTCGGGAAAGTTCCACATTGATTTGCGGGAAACCGGGACGCACGGCGGCGAGCATTGCCGGAAGTGACCTGTAGGTATCCGGGCCGGCCACGAAATCCACGCGGCCGCTCTCCAGGAGCTTGTCCTTCAGCCTCTCGGCCATACAGCCCACGATGCCGGTCACAACCCCCTCACGCAGACGTTTCTGCCCGTAGAACTGGTCAATGCGGCCCCAGATACGCTGTTCTGCATTGTCCCTGACCGAGCAGGTGTTCGCCATCAGCACATCTGCCTCTTCCATATTTTCGGTACGCTCATACCCGGCCTTGGCCAGGATTGAGAAGATGACCTCGGTGTCATTGACATTCATCTGGCAGCCGTAGGTCTCGATATATACTTTCCTGTGTGACATCTGTTCTTGGTTTTTCAGGTGCAAAGATATGACATTCTACCAAATTTATCTATATTTGTAAAATAAGAAAGACCTTCAATCGGCATCAGCATTGAAGAAATGGAGCGTTTTTTGAATTATGAGGAAACATTTTGCCGTACTGCTCACCGCAATGATGATTGTTTGCGGCTGCGGAAAGTTCAATGACATACGCATAACCTCCGCCAAACTGGTCTCCCTGACCCCTTCCGGACTCCGGGCAGTCAATGCCGTCCTGGAGGTCGGGGTTGACAATCCGGCCATGGCATTCACGATATCAGATGCCGGAGGCACGGTGTATTATGCCGGGAAGCCGCTGTTGGACTATTCGGCAGAGCCTGTCACAGTGAAGCGCCGCTCCAAGGAGGTGTATGAGGTCAATGCGAGGGGGTCACTGGCCGGCGGAGTCTCCGTGCTGTACATACTGGGACTTGCAGGAAACATTGACCTGAACCGCATGACAGTGGACATTGACGCCACATTGAAGGCAGGCGGCAGAAAAAAGAAAATATCGCTCGGAAATGTTCCCGTTGCGAGGATAAAGGAGACTTTGGAGCAGTTGCAGGGCAAAAAATAAGGAAAGACTGAAAAAATGAAAAGAACGGTACATATCATCATCGCCGCGGTTGCGGCATTGACGGCAATATTGCTCTCCGGCCAAAGGGCGGGTGCGCAGGAAATGAAGGACTCCCTGGTCTATCACCAGGCAGCGGCATTGGACTCCACCCTTCTCGGACGCTCGGTGTTCAACATCATCTCTACCGGCAAATCCGGTGAGGGCGAAGTGAAAATCCACCAGTCGCAGGCAATCTCCACGGCAATGCAGAACCATATCAACGGCAACCGGGACAGGAAACTCTCCGGGTTCCGTGTCAGGATATTCTTCGACAACAGCCAGAACGCGAGAAGCACATCGGAGACGACTGTAAAGCGTTTCTCATTGTCGCATCCGGGAGTCCCGGTATATCGGACCTACCAGAATCCGTTCTTCAAGGTCGTTGTGGGAGACTTCCGCACAAGGTCCGAGGCCATGGAATTCCTCCAGAAAATCAAGAATGAATATCCGGGAGCCTTCGTGGTGAAGGAGAATATCTCCTTCCCTGCCGCGGACAGGAGGCACACCTACGATGTAGATACAGTAAAAGTACAAATCAGCCAGGAGCCATTCCGGAACTGACAGTAAGACAATTATGCTGAAACAGGAATTAGTTCAAAAACAAGTCCAGAGACTGTCCCCTCTCCAGATCCAGACCATAAAGCTCATTGAGCTGCCGGTCCAGGAGCTGGAGCAGCGGATTCGTAAGGAGCTGGAGGAGAATCCCGTGCTTGACGACAGCGCCCCGGCCGAGAAAGAGGACGGTGACGATGAGCAGCCCAAGGATATTTCCCTCTCCGAGCTCAAGGACGATGACTCGATTCCTGACTACAAGCTGAGGGTCAACAACTACGGCAAGGATGAAAGGCCGCAGTACAATACCTTCTCCGTCAAGGAAAGTTTCACGCAGAGCCTTATGGAGCAGTTGGGATTCAGGAATCTGAGCGAGCACGAGCACGATGTGGCAGCCTTCATCATCGGAAGCCTGGACGATGACGGCTATCTCCGCAGGGACATTGAGAGCCTTGTGGATGACCTTGCCTTCAGGATGAACATAACCACGGACGAGGAAGAGGTGGAAAGGATGCTCCACGTAATCCAGGAGTTCGAGCCTTCCGGTGTCGGTGCAAGGGACCTCAGGGAATGCCTCCTGATCCAGCTCAAGGCATTGAAGCAAAGCGAAGATGTGGTCAATGCCGAAAGAATATTGACCGATTGGTTCCACGAGTTCTCGAACAAGCATTTCCAGAAAATAATGGTGAAGCTCGGCATTTCCGAGAAGGAGATGAAGGCGGCAATGGCCAGAATCGTGAAACTGAACCCGTCCCCGGGCGGCCAGATTGACGACTCCTACAACGACCAGGCGCAGCAGATTGTACCTGATTTCATCCTTGATATGGAAAACGGCGAGCTCAAGCTCTCGATGCCGAGGTTTTCCATTCCGGAAATCCGTATCAACCGCAAATATGCCGAGCTCCTGATGGAGGCTGCAAACTCGTCGGAGAGACAGAAAAAGGAGGCAGCCACATTCGTAAAGCAGAAGATGGATTCGGCAAAATGGTTTGTGGAAGCGCTCAAGCAGAGGCACAATACATTGCTCAGTACAATGCAGGCCATTGTCGATTACCAGCACGATTATTTTGTGAGCGGAGACGAAGCCAACCTCAGGCCAATGGTGCTGAAAGACATTGCCGCAATCACAGGCTTCGATATCTCGACCATTTCCAGGGTAGTGAACAGCAAGTACATAGAGACACATTTCGGCATTTTCCCATTGAAGTATTTCTTCTCCGAGGGGCTGGAGAACAAGGACGGGGAGGAGGTATCCACAAGGGAGCTCAAGAAGGTTCTGCAGGAATGCGTGGAGAACGAGGACAAGCACAAGCCACTTACTGACGACCAGCTCGTGAGCCTGATGAACGAGAAGGGTTACAAGGTGGCAAGGCGGACAATAGCAAAATACAGGGACCAGCTGGGAATACCGAAGGCGAGGATGAGGAAGGAGCTCTGATGCCGCAGCGGAATAGATAACCAAAACCACGATACACTATAATGGAACAGTACATTCTTGCCCTGGACCAGGGTACAAGTTCATCCCGCGCCATCGTTTTCGACAGGCAGGGAAAAATCCGGGCGACTGCCCAGAAGGAATTTCCCCAGCATTTCCCGAAACCGGGCTGGGTGGAACACGACCCGAAGGATATCTGGTCCTCGGAGGCTTCAGTCATAGCCGAGGCAATTACGTCAATGGGCATCAACGGCCTAAACATTGCCGGCATAGGAATCACCAACCAGAGGGAGACCACAATCGTTTGGGATGCGGAGACGGGCGAGCCTGTCCACAATGCCATCGTCTGGCAGGACCGCAGGACTTCCGATTACTGCGACTCCCTGAAATCCAAGGGATTGACAGATACAATAAGGGAAAAGACCGGCCTCATCATTGACGCATATTTCAGCGCCACCAAAATCAAGTGGATTCTTGACAATGTTGCCGGCGCAAGGGCGAGGGCGGAGGCCGGAAAACTGAGGTTCGGCACGGTGGACACCTGGCTAATCTGGAACCTGACAAGGGGCGGCTGCCACGTCACGGATGTCAGCAATGCCTCCAGGACAATGCTTTTCAACATCCACAGCCTGACCTGGGACAAGGAACTCCTCGAACTCTTCGACATACCTGAGTCAATGATGCCGGAGGTCAGGTCTTCCAGCGAAATCTACGGCTACACAAAGACTACAATCTTCGCCCACCCTGTACCTATTGCCGGCATTGCCGGAGACCAGCAGGCAGCCCTCTTCGGGCAAATGTGCACTACTCCGGGCTCCGTGAAGAACACCTACGGAACCGGCTGCTTCCTCCTGATGAACAGCGGAACAAAGCCGATTCTCTCCAAGAACAACCTCCTCACCACAGTCGCCTGGAAAATCGGCGATGAGGTCAACTACGCCCTTGAGGGCAGTATTTTCGTGGCAGGATCTGTCGTACAGTGGCTCAGGGACGGCCTTGGAATCATCCGTTCCTCATCCGAAATAGAGGCATTGGCAATGACGGTTCCTGACAATGGAGGTGTATATTTCGTTCCTGCCCTGACCGGCCTGGGAGCCCCGCATTGGGACCAGTATGCCAAGGGCTGCATCTACGGAATCACCAGGGGGACCACTGCCGCCCACATTGCCAGGGCAGCACTTGAAGGCATAGCATTCCAGACAATGGACATTGTCGGTGCAATGGAGAAGGATGCCGGAGTAAGACTGACCGAGCTCAAGGTGGACGGAGGTGCATCAAGGAACAATCTCCTGATGCAGTTCCAGGCCGACATCCTCGGAGCCAAGGTGGTAAGGCCTGCCGTGACCGAGACTACCGCTATGGGAGCCTGCTACCTCGCCGGACTTGCAACCGGATTCTGGAGCAGCCTGGACGAAATCCGCAAGCAGTGGTCGTCGGACGCTGTCTTCAATCCTCTCGCCCCGGCGAGCAAGACAATGAAGCTCAAGGAAGGCTGGGCCGATGCCATAAAGCGCACATTATCAGGAGAATAACTTAAAACACGACTAATATGGAATTATTCGGGAAATGCATATTCGAGTTCATCGGAACGATGGTGATGATTCTTCTCGGTGACGGTGTCTGCGCCGCCTGCACCCTTGAAAGGTCAAAGGCCAAGGGAGCGGGATGGATTGTCATCACAATGGCCTGGGGCTTCGCCGTGATGTGCGGAGTCTTCATTGCCGGCCCTTATTCAGGAGCCCATCTGAACCCTGCCGTGAGCCTCGGTCTCGCCATCGCTGGCAAGTTCGCCTGGGCGGAGGTCCTGCCTTACGCATTGGCCCAGATGCTCGGCGGCTTCTGCGGGGCATTGCTGGTATATGTATTCTACCAGGACCATTTCAAGGCCACTACGGACAATCCGGACGGACTCCTCGGCCTGTTCTGCACAATGCCGGCCATTGACCACAAGAGCGTCAATTTCCTGAGCGAGGTCATTGCCACCTGCCTCCTCGTATTCATCATACTGGCCCTCGGGACCCAGGGCAATGCTGCCAGCGTCTC
>JBJEBP010000086.1:0-3240 GCA_051870135.1 Candidatus Cryptobacteroides sp.
TGTTAAACAATATATTACAAAGAACTAACAATTGATTCTTTGGACACTAGTGATATAAACCATATTATGGCCTCAAACTTTGGCTTTGCAGCAATGAGCCGGAACTCTGCGGCTTTATGACCAACGACCTTAGAGGTGGTGAACTATCTATTTTAAAGTGCAATAATTGTCAAGACGGCTACCTCATAGTTAAAGAAGGAAAAGGAGAGCCTTTCCTCGGCTGCACGAATTACATAGCGGATAAAACAGGATGTAATTGCGTTATGACAAAAGACTATTACCTGAAACATGTGCTTAACAAGTATTCCAAATGAAACACATCCAAGTCGTGGCCGCGGTGATAAGGCGCGGAAATGAAATATTTGCCACCCAAAGGGGGTACGGAGAGTTCAAAGACTGGTGGGAATTCCCGGGCGGGAAAATGGAATCCGGGGAAAGCCCGCAGCAGGCCCTCGTGCGCGAAATCCGCGAAGAACTCGACGCCGAAATCACCGTAGGAAACCTCATCGACACCGTCGAGTGGGACTATCCCAACTTCCATCTCACAATGCACTGCTTCTGGTGCACGCTCGCAGGCGAAGCCCTGCACCTCAACGAACACGAAGCAGCCGCCTGGCTCACCAAAGACACCCTGTTCTCCGTACGCTGGCTCCCGGCAGACGAAGGCATACTGCAGATGATTATACAATCTTTGGACTATTGATTCGCAGTTTTATGCTTTGCAAAGTTCAGGAATATACACCGCAGAAGACCATCCCTTTATGGAAATGGATATTGGAACTGATTCTCGGCTCCATACTGTTTGCCGTATTATATAGCCTTGGGATGGGATTGTTGAGTATTCCTCAGCCTGCTGCGAAATGTGCGGCGATTACCGTTGCCGCAATTGTCATTCTTGCAATGTTTCCACTGTGGAACAAATTGTTTGAAAAGCAATGGCGTTGGGATCTGTTGACCATAAATGCAGGAAAGAACCTCCTATACGGCATATCGACAGGATTTCTATTCTTCGTGGTGCTATTTTGTATTCTGTATGTAACAGGTTGCTGCCACGTCCATTATGCATCGCCACATTGGTCCTACATACTCGTGAATCTATGCTTCTATTTCCTGGTAGCATGCGGCGAGGAAGTCATATTTCGCGGCATCATATTCAGGATGATCGATGACAGGTTCGGCCTTTGGTGGGCTTTGGGAATATCTGCCTTGATTTTTGGTCTTGTCCACATAATCAACCCGGGCGCAAGTATTTGGAGTTCCGTTGCAATCGCAATCGAAGCCGGAGTCCTTCTTGGAGTCGCGTACAAATACACTGATTCCCTAATCTTTCCCATTGGCATACACTGGGCATGGAACTTTACTCAGGGAAATATTTTCGGATTCGCAGTATCAGGCGGAGATGCTGAGGAATCAATCCTGACAGCCACACTATCCGGCCCGGAAATCATCACCGGAGGCTCATTCGGTCCCGAAGCTTCAATCATCACGATAATATTGGGAACCATCCTATCTGTCATCTTTATGCGGAAAATTCTCAAACGACAAGCATCCTGACAATGAACAAAAGGATTCTGTATCTTATATACCTACTTCGTCAGAAGGCCTTTCTTCTCAAGCCAGAGCACGAAGAACTTGTCGTAAAGAGAATACACACCCTTATCTTCAGTCAGAAAGTCTTTGTCGAGGAGCCCTTTAAGCGCGGAACTAACGCTGCTGGCGGAACTCAATGAGTATTTCTTGATGAACTTGCCCCCTTTGACCTGTGAGGCATTGCCTTCAGATGCAATTGCCAGAAGAAGATCCCTCTGCTTGAGGGGCATCTGGTACAGGAGAGACTCGTAGCTGTCGGACGACATCCTTACAAGAAAGTCCACAGCATCGTCTATCATCCCCGCATCGCAGCGGCAAGCTGTTTCTGTCCTGGAGTACAGGATGTTGAGTACGCGGTGGATGTAACTTGTCACTCCATCGAAACGGTCATACAGAATGGCTACCACATCAGCATCGAGGCTCTTCCCGTTTTGCTTAAACTTCTCCACAGCGAATTCCGTGTATTTTCCGAGAGAAATGGCCTGGAGGTTTATGATTGCCACGCTTTGATAGAACGGTCTTGATGGAGACGTAAACATCCCGTTCATCAAATGCCTTTGGCTCCCGGAGAAGATAAAGTGTGCATTGGTGGTTTTCTGTACATAGGTGCGTATCGTTGCCTCTACGGTAGATTCAGGATATTTTGTAATCTGCTGGAATTCGTCAATAGCCACGATACAAGGTTTATCGGCGTTTTGGAGATATGTGAATATCTCATCGAGGGTGGCGGCCGGATTCCTGATTTCTCCCAGTCCTACGCTCCACCCGGGCATTCCGTTGAAGTCGAAACTTATTTCGGACCTCAGAGAGCTTACGGCCGACAGAAATTTTTCCCACGCAGCCCTTCCTCTCGGCTTCAGCGCATCCAGCACAGCTTTGCCAAGCAGATTTACGAGGTCATTCAGGGACTTGGAAGCATATATGTCGACAAGGAAGCAGTAGTAATCTTCCCTGAATTCGTCGCAATCGAAGATGTGGTTGATCAACTCCGTCTTGCCCAGCCTCCTCGGGGAGATAAGTGCTATATTGTTTTCATTTCTGAGCAGAGTCCTGATGTCCTCCGTCTCAGTAACTCTGTCGCAGAAATACTCCGCTCCGGCATATCCGTTCGTCACAAAAGGATTTTTCATTGCATAGTCATTTTTGCAAATATAATGAAAAATACAAACATTGCCACTTTATGATTACCATAAAATGATAATCATAATATAGTAGCTGACTTGGACGCCTACACCCTAACTGAGACGGATAGGACTCTTCTTCTCTGGGGAAAAGCCATATTTCCGTACGTATGAGCCTGCAACTTCAATCGGTACGGATTTGCCTAGGGTTTTCCGCACCGATTGCCTATAGACTTTAAGCAACCGGCACCTCGTTTGCTCTGGCGGTGCAGATGTGAAGAATCCGGAAACATTGACCGGCTTGCTATGAAATCCGTGCGCAAAACCGCCCTTTTTGCGCACCAACTGCGATATTTTTCAATTCGGTGCGCAAATAAGGCCTTTCTGCGCACCGAATACTTTTTCTGAAGTTATTTTACTCTGGACACACCCGATGAAACACTACAGAAAGCTCTTCTGCGACACACATTTTAGCCCACATTGCAGCTAATCCTCCATCTGAAAAATTTTTCACTCCATCCAATCTGCC
>JBJEBP010000087.1:0-3209 GCA_051870135.1 Candidatus Cryptobacteroides sp.
GGCAGTGATGCTTTTCCCGTTGAATTTCATGCACGATGGACTTAACATTGAGTACCTCCCGTTTTCCAAGGCGACTTCGCGCCGTTCTCCTCCGATAGTGTAAATCAATGAGATACGCTCTTCTGTAACAATGGGGCAGGCATAATCCTTTCCGTGAATCCAGAAGTCGGAGATACTTTCCCCGTTCTTGAACAGAACCTTGTATCCATCCATTCTTACGAGGGCGGAGCGCATACTTTTCCAGCCGTCCTGGGAAAATGTGACATTGAGGAAAATATTTTCATCCCCATACCAGCAGAGCCGGCAGTTTCCGATTTTTATATTGCTGATGGACAATGGAAGGGCCTTGAAATTCCCGTCCACAACAATGGCCGGAGACTTGGATGTCGTGACATTTTCGACCGCTGCCACAATCCTGCCCCCTATCTGCCTTACATCGTACACGGATTTGACATTGTCCGGGAAGGAAAGTTTCTCGGGCACGCCATCCCTGACAATATAGCAGGATGTCACGGCAGTCCCTTGCGAAACCGACGTGTTGCGGAAGCAGAACACTATACTGTCATTGTCCTCATACAATGCCCCTGTCCTGCAGGAAGGATTGTCAACCCCGCCTATGACCTGACCGGTGGCCGAAGAATACAGCAGTATGCCGTTCTTCCTGAATGACAATCCGTTACCACTTCTGTTCTGGCCGAGGGTAAAAATGTTTCCGTCCTTTATGAGGAAGCCGCAAATCATTTCCCTGCCCTCGTAACTGAAGAGCAGGCTTCCGTTTTCATAGACCGATGTCTCATAAGCAGATGAATAATCGGTATATAGTTTCCCGTCAATGCATCTGTGCATATCAGCGGCGTGACAGGCAGGATAACCCGCCCCGGACGGCACTGAGACAATCCTGGAGCCATTGCAGTATAGGGAAATCAGGCATCCTTCCGCCTCACCTGAACTGTCCCTCTGCCAGCAATATCCTTCAGGAAATTCTACAACGGTGACCATCAGCGAACTGTCCTTCTGGGAGGTTTGTACTGTTTTTTCACCGGCGGGAGGGTCTGTTTCCAGTCTTGGCCTGGAAAAATTACTTCCGTCATCAAGCCAGGCGCAGGAGCGGAGTGCAAGCAGAACTATAATCGTCCTGCAGATTAATAATGAATGCTTCTTCATCGTCAAGTTTTTTGGCGAAGAAAGCAATAAAATACAAAGCCCCGAAATATTTTACCAATATACGGGGCTTTATACCACAAATATATGAATTTTAAAGGTTAGACTGTTTCCACTACATGCTGTATGAATGTATATTATTGATACTCAAGAATATAATGAAAGGTAGTGGTCTGCTCCAAATAATCAATGGTGGTAATGTCAAACAAAATCTTTAAATATCGAAGCGGAATCCCAGCTCGAAATTCATCATGAACGGCTGCTGTGTTCGGATGCTCACAGGCTGTCCGTTATCGAAATAGTATTTGAATCCTGGATCAAGATACAGTCCAAGGTGGTTAGCCAGCATGAACTCCACTCCGATTCCGGCTCCCACGGAGTATTGAACTCCTTTCACCTTCTCGTTCATGACAATGTCATCCGGGGAGGTCTTCACCCTGTAACTGTTTGATAAAGGGAACTCTACCGCTCCGCCTCCGTATGCATAAAACTTCACCCTGCGGGAGTTGAGGATGTCATAGTAGAAATTGACAGGAATTCCGATATAGTGGATGTTGTGCCTTATATCCGTACTGATTCTGTCAAGGGTTATGCCGTCCTCAATCCTGGTATATACGCCGGAGAATGTCCTGCTGAGCATTGTGTAATTTACTCCGGCACCTACTGACCACCGCCTTGCGAACTGGTATTTTGCACCGATACCCACTGAAATTGGTATGGCATACCGGGAGTCCTTGTCTGTCTGCTCTATCCAGGTTCGGTCCCTGACTCCGGCTGCCGGTGCCCTGAAACCGCTGAACCTGCCGAGTGACCTGGCATTTCCGTTGCTGGACAGGTCACCGCCCAGGACAATGGCCGCCTTGCCGGCTTTCCTTCTATCTTCAGGTTCTTCCCAGTCAATGTAGCCGCTTTCATCGTCTGGCTCATCAGCAGATGCCACGACTGTCCCGGTGGCGATGTCCCTCTCATTTTCCGAGACTGTTTCATTGACTTCAACTATCTCATTGTCAATGATTTCCTGATGTCCTGTCTCTTCTTCCACTGTTTCAGGCCGGCTTTCTGTTTCCTGCGGGACTGCCGGAGCGGCAACTGCCTGTTTCCGAACTGGAATAATCTCTTGCGGAACATTGTCCGGGCTGATTTCCAGAACCTCGGTCAATGCCTCCCCGCTTCTCTCCTCATCTACTGCAATGACTTCAGACACAAGCTTTTCCTCTTTGCTCCCAGGCCAAAGAACCACGGCCATGAGAATTGCAGCCGCAACAGCAGAGACAGCAGATACACGACGAAGCCACGGAGGCAGGATACGTTTGTGTTCTTCCGCCCCGGATATTGCGTCCAGCCTTGCGAAGACATTGTCGGAAAGCTGTGGGGGAACCTCCTCCTCAGCGTTCTCCAGCATTGTCCTGAAGCATTCGTCGAAATCTTTATAGTTGTCCGTCATCCTTTTCTTTTCTTTATCATTTCCTGCAGCATCTGGCGGGCCCTGTTGAGCTGTGAGCGCGAAGTCGCGGATGTTATTCCGAGAGCTTCGGCAATCTCCTTGTGCGAATATCCCTCGACCACGAACATATTGAAAACAGTTCTGTAGCCGGCCGGCAGGGACATTACCAGATGCATCATTTCCTTATATCCCATTTCCTGGACCGGAGTGGGCTGGCTGTCGCCAAGACCCCAGGCCGTCTCTATGGAATCGCTCATCTTGAGGGCGTCATTCTTCCGCAGGGACATAAGTGCAGTATTGACGAAGATCTTCCTTGCCCATCCCTCGAATGAACCCCTCTCGTCATAGTCTCCGATTTTGGAGAACAATGTGACAAAACCGTCCTGCAGAATGTCCTGGGCCTCATCCCTGCTGCCAATATAACGTATGCAGACGGCGAACATTCTGGGTGCCAAGGCATTGTACAGACTCCTCTGTGCCGCCCTGTCACCCTTCCTGCAGCCTTCGATGAGCTCTGTGTAATCAGGCTTCTCCATTCCTCAGGGGCATTCGGTGAAATAGTCCGGTTAATAAGATGCAAGTTTATGCGAAAATGTTGCATGAA
>JBJEBP010000088.1:0-3208 GCA_051870135.1 Candidatus Cryptobacteroides sp.
ACATAGCCCTCGTCATTGAGGTAGGATGCCGAAAGATAGACCTGAGTCTTCTCCGTTCCTCCGGAAATGCTCAGGTTGTACTCCTGGCGGACACCCTTGCGGAACACATCCTTGTTCCAGTCATCCGTCCATTTGCGTTCGGATGCGGCAGGATTGAGCTTGCCGGTTCGCGGGTCAATTACCTCGTCGTCATTGATTCCCCTGTAAACATTGTACTTGAGGAGTCTTATCAATGCTCCGGAAGCATAGTAGTCTGCCTGGGCTGCACCTAGGGGATTCTCTGTCCTGTAATACGCCGCATTGCGGAGAGCCTCCCAAGTCATCTCGTAATACTCTCCAGGGTCGGTAATCACATCGTATGAAGGCACGCCCCTGGAATTGAATCCGGCCTTGGCCTCGAACGAGACCCTGACCCTCTCCGCTGTGCCCCTCTTTGTGGTCACCATTATCACACCGTTGGAACCGCGGGCTCCGTACATTGAGTTGGCAGCAGCATCCTTGAGCACTGTCAAAGACTCTATATCATTGGCAGGCAATGAATTGAGACTACCCTCGTAAGGAACTCCGTCCACCACGATGAGCGGACTCTGCGATGCTGACACGGAACCGAGGCCCCTGATGATGATGCTTGAACCGGAACCCGGAGTACCTGAGGAACTGGAAGTCTGGAGACCGGAAACGGCTCCTTCGAGGGACTTGGAAATATTGGATGTCTTCATCTTGGCCAGCTTCTCGCCGCTGACCTGCGAGGCGGAACCCACGAACGAGGACTTCTTCTGTACTCCGTAGGCCACGACAATTGTCTCGTCAATGCTTTCCGAATCCGGTTCGAGTGCCGCGTTCAGCACATTCTCCCTGCCGACCCTGGCCTCCTGGCTGACATAGCCTATCGAGCTGAAAACCAATGTGGAACCCTGGGCCGCGGAGATCTCGTAATAACCGTCAGCATCAGAGGAAACACCGTTCATCGTACCCTTGACCATAACGGATGCGAACGGGATGCCCTCCCCTGTCTTCGCATCTGAAATCTTGCCCGTAACGGTCTGGGCAATAGCCTGCAACTGGATGAGAGGAAGCAGGAATATTATTGACAATATGAACTTCTTCATCATTCCTATCTGTTATTGTTTCCGAAATTGCCGGGAGTAGCCGGCATAATGAACATCCTCGGGCTCGCAGCCGAAGTTTCAGTCTTCTTGACCATAGTGCATGGGAATGCAGGATAAGTGGAAGAGAATGAGAACAGCTGGGACTTGTCCAGAGCCTGGGCGAAATAGCCCATTGACGTAATGGAAATGGACTGGCCCTGGATTTCGAGGGTTATTCCTGTAACCGTGGCACTGCCTGCACCTGACATTTCGGCGATGGCGATACCGTAGGAGTTGTCAGGCCCGGACATAAGCACGTCCATGCCGGACGCACCGTAGAATCCAAGCATACAGGCGACACTGATATTCTGGTCGTTGCGCACATTCACCTCACCGAGTTCGCAGGCAAGGAAACGGAGATTGCCGGTTTCCCTGTCAAGTTCGGCGTATGCAGGGAACTTGTCAAAGTCGCTGATGCTTTCCCAGCCATAGACCTTGTAGAGGTTGTCATCCTCTTCCCTGTCATCCTCTATTGCAATATTGTACTTGACCTTGCTGTCGCCTATTGTCCAGTCACCGAGCCAGGCCTTGTATTCTTCCGTCATCTCAGGCAGGGTCACCTCGAAATCAGGTGACACGGCATATTTGCCCGTAGGAGCTCCGCTGACCTCGACCCCTATGGCGTATGCATTGTACAGACCGGTAGTCCTGAGGTTGTAACCCTCGCGGACGGATGTCCTGTATGCAATGTCAGCCCAGGTGTAGCCGGTACCGTAAACCTCGTTGTACTGCTCAATGTAGGCTGTCATATAGGCTGCGGCGTCAATGAGGAACTGGTCGAACTGTCCGTCATAGTACTTCATGCTCTCCTTGGACATCACCATAATGAAATACATCTCGGAAGTTGCTGTCGTACAGGAGATTACCTGACGATACCTGTTGGTGGCATCGCCTGTGGTGATTTCACCCTCACCCTCGCACACAATGTTCCAGTCAGGATTCAGCATCGGATCAATCGGCCTCATTGTGGTCTTGAACACGATTTCCGCCGGGTCGCCGTACACTGCTCCATTCCTCACATTCATGACTACTGCACGATACTTGGTGTAATGAGTAAGGCCGGAGAACTCCTTCGTCAGATTCCCGCCCTGCAGCTTGGATTCAATGTCCACCACAGATGAAACAACTGACTGACAGAGAGTTGATGCTGGTGTATCAAGGTCCTTTGTAAGGAAAATATACCACTTGTCGGAGTTGTCTCCCGTAGTAGTCACCTTGACAAGAGCACTTCTGTCGGTAGGCTCGGTAACAAGGCTGAGCGACAGTTTCGGCACACCTTTCACCGTAGTGAACCGGCAGGATCCCGGAACGCCATAGACAGTACCGTCCTCATTCAGGCCGAATACAATATACCTGTAATCGGTGCCGGAGGAAAGCCCCGTGAGTGTAAGCACACGCTTTGCTCCCTGCTTGAGTTGTGATTTCCAGTCAGTTCCGCTCTCTGACAGACGCCTTGCCTCCCTATTCACGAGAGCATTGACATCGGCGCTCACATCCTTGGTGGCGAAACCGTAATAGGTACATCTGTCGTTGCCGTCGTGCGTGATTATGATACGCACACCCTCCGAGGTTTCAGGCTCGGAGACGACAGAGAACTGGAGACCGGAGAATTCCGGAGATTCCGGATTCCTGACTTCCTCGTTGCATCCCGCAATTGCAAGGGCGGAGACAGCCGTCCAGAACATAGCCAGGAACCGTACAATGGTTCTTTTCATCAATATTGAGTTAAAAAATTCTACGATGCAAATATAAATAATTTATCGAAATCTCGATATTTGTTTACAACATTAAGCGTAAAATATTAAATATTAACAATTTATAATGTTTTAACAAGAACCTTCGCAATGCTCCCGGGCTCAATTCCGGACGACAATACACTGTAATCCAGAATATTGCATAGAATGTCCATTGCAATCAGCAACAGAAAGAAATAACAATTTTTTCACCTAATAGGTCAAGTTATTTTTAATTCTATGTCAAAATGCTTAAATTTGCGGACATTCTTAAGAGAAATATACAATAAAACTACAATCGATATGTTGGAAAAAAAGAAAAGAGTG
>JBJEBP010000089.1:0-13584 GCA_051870135.1 Candidatus Cryptobacteroides sp.
GGGATAGCATCCACATATATGGGAGCGATGGAGGTCCCGGGAAAAATGATTCGGAACAGCCCGGCAGTGCTCGGAGAGGCTGATGTACTTAAAACCGTGCAGATGATGCCGGGAGTGCAGGGCGGAATGAACGGATTTTCAGGTATTTACGTAAGGGGCGGAGGCGCCGACGAAAACCTCATGATGCTGGACGGCATTGCCCTGTACAATGTCAGTCACCTGATGGGACTCTTCTCTGTTTTCACACCCGAATCCGTGAAGAAGGCCACATTGTACAAAGGCTCGTTTCCCGCACGTTATGGCGGCAGGGCTTCCAGCATCCTGGACGTAAGGACAAATGACGGCAATGCCAATGGTTTCCACGGCTCGGTCAGCGCCGGCCTGCTTTCAGAGAAGCTTCATTTCGAGGGTCCTATAGGCAGCCCGAATACAACTTACTCCCTCAGTGCCAGGGGAATGCACACATTTCTACTGGATCCTTTGGCCAAGGCTCTCGGCAGCCCGGCCAACTATGCGTTTTATGACATCAATGCGAAACTGTCGCACCGATTTTCCGACTCAGACCGCATTTCCGCTGGCTTCTACATGGGCAGGGACTATTTCAAATATGACGAGGTAAAAAAGTATAACGAACGTTATTATGGTCCTGACTATGAGCCATATACAAGGCTTACTGATGACCGCCAGAAAATCAATCTCCGCTGGGGCAACACGGTTGGACTGCTTCGCTGGAACCACGTTTTCAACGGCAATTTCTTCCTCGACGCATCCGCATTCGTGAACCGCTACCGGATGACAACCCTGACCAGCACATATTATTGGGAAAAAGATGCAAAGAACGAGACATCCTACAAGATGGAATACGGGTACTATTCCGGCATCCTCGACATCGGAGCCAGGGCTGACTTCGAATATGTACCTGTCCGTGAGCATTTTATAAAATTTGGAGCGGAATATATCCGCCACGCATACAAGCCGGAGATGGAGCATTGCCGCCAAATGGTCAAGAACAATGAGATGGTGTCCGACACCACATTGCGCAATGACGTATCCAGAAGTTCGACGGGAGACGAGCTGTCGCTCTACATTGAAGACGACATGACTTTCGGAGAACATTTCTCGATCAATCCCGGCTTGCGCCTCAGCCTGTTCCACACAGGCGGGAAAGTATATTTCTGCCCGGAGCCGAGACTGTCAATGAAGACGACAATGGGCAAGGGCTGGGCCGTCAAACTGTCCTATTCCCGGATGTCGCAATACGTTCACCAGCTTGCCTCCGGAAACCTGAGCCTTCCGAATGACCTCTGGGTTCCGATAACGAAGGACATCCCTCCTGTCACCTCCCGGATTGTCTCGGCCGGAGCATATTACAGCGGCCTGAAAGGCTGGGAGTTCTCGCTTGAAGCATATTGGAAGAAACTTGACAATGTATTGGAGTACAAGGACGGGAAGAGAGCTTTTACCTCTGTTTCCAACTGGGAGGCCAATGTATCAGTCGGCGAGGGCCGTTCGTACGGAGCGGAGCTGTACATCCAAAAAACATTGGGGCGGACTACAGGAGCGGTTTCCTACACATTGTCCCGTTCGGAGCGCATCTTCCGCGACGGCAGCATCAACAACGGGAAATGGTTTCCGTTCGTGTATGACCGGCGTCACAATCTATGCTTCTCCCTGAACCAGCAGATAGGCAAACGTCTGGATTTGAGCGCTGTATGGAGATTTGACTCGGGACATTGGATGACCGCTCCGGATGGCTGGACAATTGTTATTCCTCCAAAAGAATCTTGGGGCAACGGATCTTGGAACCTGAAAGAATACATTCCCTCAAGGAACAATTATCATCTTCCCCCGTCGCACCGTCTCGACCTCAGCCTGAACATCCACAAGAAGACGAAAAGGGGCGAGAATGTCTGGAATGTGGGCATCTGCAATGCGTACGGTGCAAGAAACCCGGACTGGGTGGTGAATGACGAGGAATATATCTATGGTAAAGACTCCGGCGGTGACGTATCCGACATTGACAGGCTCGGTCTTGTTTTGTCGGTAAGGTCATTCCTGATTTTCCTGCCATCTTTCAGTTACACCTTTAATTTCTGAAGACAATGAGATGTTATAAAATATTGCCCCTGATTATCACAGCCTTGACGATGGCTGCCTGTGAGAGATATCTCTACCTTGACATTGGAAAAGAACCCGAGATAATCGCCAGCGGATTCCTGTCCACCGCCGATTCTGTGCACACCGTAATTGTGACCAAGACTTCCACCCCGGAGAAGAAAATCGCCACTGTCAATGAGGCAAGGCTGCAATGCTTTGTGAATGGGGAATTTGCGGGTGAAACAGACTCTCTTTCGGAATACGCCTCCTTCTTGTCCGAGAAAATCAGCAAGATGGAATTCAAGGCTTCATTCAATCCGGGAGACGAAGTCAGAATCGTAATAGAGGCCGACGGGCTTCAGGCGGAAGTGCAGGAGAAGGTACCGCCCCGGATGCCTTTGTTGTCCGTGGACACCACGTCAGTATTCTTACGGAGTGGGGACAACACACTATATCGAAGAATCGAGCATAAGATAAATATAAAGGACTTGCCTGAAGAGGACAATTTTTGCCGGCTCACAATGAGTTTTACAGGCAATGCCGTGGTGGATGAAATACTGGGCACTGAATCCGGAGAAGATTATCCTAAAGTTGGGACAGAGTTGAAGCGCTTCAGCAAGGATATTGAGTTTGACAACAGTTACGAGCCTGTCCTGAACAAGAGGATTGACATTGCCGGTGACGGCGAGAACAATTATTACAACAACAAATACAATATTTTCACGGATGCTATGTTTCGCGGAGGTGATTACTCACTGACGGTGCTGACGGAGCCTTACAGCATCCTGACCGTGCCGGGTTGGGGATGGTGGCCGGAAAGAGTCATTATCCGAATATCGAGAAAGGTGAGCGTGAAACTGTTTTCATTGAGCCGGGATGCCTATTGCTATATGGATGACCTGCAGTTCGACGACTCGAATCTTTCGGACACATACCTGCTTGACGATCTGTCATATCCGGACAATGTGAAAGGCGGCAGAGGATTCATCACTATAATGTCAGCCTCGGAATATGTGATGGAACTTCCTGATATAATTACAGATAGACCATAAACCAGCAATAGTATGAGAAGCAATATCGTTTTCATTGTAATAGTGCTTGCAGCTTTGGCCTCCTGCAAGGAAGATCACTGGGCTCAGGACTATTCCGATCGGGCACGTGCAGTTCTTGACAGGGTGGTCGGCAAATACGAACTGGAAGGAATCAGTTGGGATGGCGGTCCTGTGGATGCCAATGGCGACGGTGTTGCATCGGACAAGGACCTGACAGAGGAGATCAGAATCCCTAATTACTCGGTGTACGCCAAAGTGGACAAAGAAGAGGTCAACGGATGGGGATACGATGGCAAGATGCTAATCGCCGTGAATGTCAACGCATTGGATTATAGATCCAGTTGGGAAAATGCATATCTGCATGTCCATTTCAATGTGCGCAGTGGTGATTTTGAACCAAATCTAAAAGATGTGGGCTGGAGAAATGACTATGTGAAGCTGGAGAATTTTGACATAACCCTCCTCGAGGGAGAGCGGTTCGTATTGTCCGCCGACACAAGGTTGTATGATTACCTCACTGAAGAGGCTGTGGACGGAAGAATTTCCTGGACGTTCAGATGCATCTCCGGCAAAGGCCGTATACCGACAGAATAAAAAATCGCGAATATGGAAGACAGAATATTGAAATTCGTGGCCAGATATTACAAGGCCGGGCGTTTGGATATTGACAGGGCGTTCGCACGTTTCGTCAACAATGCCGGAATACAGATGCCTGAAGGCAGTGTGCCAAGATTGGCCGGCAGGCGGCGGACGCTGTTTGCAATGATGCCAGTGGCCGCGGCATTGGCATTGTTCGTGTCAGGCATGGTCCTGATGCGGCCCGGATGGGAAGAATACCGTGCAATTGATGTCGCACAGAAATTCACTCTTCCGGACTCCTCAGTCGTCTTTCTCGCACCGGGTTCCGAGCTGAAATTCAGGAACAGGAGCAATGCCAGAATGGCCAGGATGTCTAACGGAAAGGTTTATTTCAATGTCCACAGGAATGAGTCCGTCCCGTTCAGCATCGATGCCGGAAACGGCTTTGTCCGGGTTCTCGGCACGCAGTTCCAGGTCAGCAGGAATGATGCTTCCATCCGGGTGGACGTTTCCTCCGGCAAGGTCCTATTCGCCGCCGGGCACAATCCTGACGGGCAGCCAAACCGCAGCCATCCCGACCAAGCGGACCCTTCCTGTCATCTCGACCAAGCGGTCCCTTCCTGTCATCTCGACCAAGCGAAGCGCGTGGAGAGATCTACCCCTTCCCCAGTAATCCTGACCGCCGGAATATCAGCCATACTGGATGCAGGATCCCCTGTTCCCCAAATAGTTGAGCAAGGGTCCGGGAACTTCGCCACCTGGGCCACGCAGGAATTCATCTTCGACAACACCCCGCTTGAGGATGTAGTAGCAGAATTGTCTGAATTTTATGGGAAGGAAATCATTGTCAATTCACCAGGAGACTGGAAGACAAAATGCCTGACAGCCAGTTTCGCTGCCGACGACATCCAGGTAATTCTCTCTATCATTTCCTCCGCCCTCGATGTCGATATGGAAATAAAACCATAATGTGCTATATTTGCCACCTATTTGGACAAACTATTGGATTTGGCTGACAAGGGAATAGAAATACTCTTCAAGGGGCTGTACAGACCACTGTGCCTGTATGCCCTTCATTACGTGGAAGACATTGATGCCGCGGAGGACATTGTCCAGGAGGCCTTCCTGGCATATTGGAACCGCACCAAGGGCAGCTCCGGGCCGGCTTCCCCGAGAGCTTATCTATACTCTTCGGTCAGGAATATCTGCATTGACATTCTCCGGAAGAAGAGGCCGGACAAGGTGGCATTGGACAATATTCCCATTGACACAGAGGCAGTTATCAATGATGAGGAGGCCCAGTCCAGATCCGAATCGGAGGCCAGGCTGTGGTCTGCCATTGACCGTCTCCCGGCACAGCGCCGACAGATGCTTCTGATGAGCAAACGGGACGGTATGAAATACTCCGAAATTGCATCGGAACTGGGCCTGTCCGCATTTACCGTTCGCAACCAGATAAGCCGGGCCCTCGCATCACTACGCAAGGACACCGGCTTGAAACTCAAATCGATACTCTTCCTTATCGGCTAATCCAACAGAGCGGCATGTCAATATCGGTGATAAGGCTCCGACATAACGTGCAGGGTCTTGGGAATCCAGACACGGTAGCGGCCATTCTTGTCCCAATCGTTGCCGGCCGAGGCGAAATCGCAGAAATGTATCAGCTTTACTGACTTTTCATCCGGATCTTCTAGATTTGCACCCAGAACCATCGGAACCTGCAGGTCAAGCCAGCAGAACGAACCATCTGGCAGGACCGGTTCCGCATCTATGAAACCATTCTCATCCGCCTGGATTACGGCACTTTCATCCACATATCCATCTCCGAAACGGCTGTCCCTCGCAAATACCAAAGGACCTCTGGTCACTGCCTGCATATTGTTCTGTTCCACCAACCTGGTACGGATATCCATCTCAATGCCGACCACATCGCCATCCCTCCATTTGCGGTTCAATGCCATATAGCCCTTCTCCACAGGGCAGGTCTGCGGCTCCCCGTTCACGGAGACGTCGAAAAGTCCTCCAGTCCATTCCGGGACACGGAGTGCCAGAGTGAATTCCACAGGCGCTGCAGGATAGAAAGAAATCCTGACATTGCCGTTCTGGGGATAGGCCGTCTCCACCTTTACCCCGACATCTGCACGGCCGGCACGGAACTTGGCCTTGAGAGGAAGATAGAGATTCAGCGAGGCAACATTGTCATTGAAAGTCAATGCAGTACGGGGAATCAGGGCGAAGCCTCTAGGACCGTTGGCATTGCAGCAGTTTATGTGCATTCCGCATTGCTCCTCCCCGGCGGAGCGATGGCCTTCCAGAGGGCTGTACTTCGATATCTCGCTGCCGTCAGCCTTCATCGAGGCCATAAGGGCATTGTACATTGTCCTTTCAAACTGGTCGGCATAGAAAGCATCCCCAGTCTTTGCCAGAAGCCGTGCACAGAACTGCATCCAGGTAAATGTGACGCAGGTTTCCATCGTATGGTAGGCCGGAATAGTCTGTCGCTCACGGCCCATATACCAGCATTCGAATGCGGCGCCGGAACCGGCAATGTTGATTTCATCCCTGACAATGCTTTCAGCCGTCTTTCTCGCGGCCTGAAGATATTCCTCCCGCTCGGTGACCTCGCCAAGTTCGACCAGGCCCTCGTAGCAGGACATCATCTCGTAGGCCTTCATTCCGTTCTCGAATGACCACCACTTCCCAGGGAAGGCAGACCTGGCGGATACGGGAACATCGGCCAATGCCTTGGTAATCAATCGGGAAGATCCCTCTCTCTCAATACTTTCCACAATCCTCTCCGCAAATTCAAGGTACTTCCCCGACCCGGTTTCCCTGTAAAGCCAGACCACCGGTTCAAGGACGGAGCAACTCGCCATACCGTAATAATAACCGGTACTGGCAATGTCAATATTCCTCTCCTCAAGGTCATTGATCAGGCAGTCAATGCTCCTCGCGGCAGACTCCAGAATGCTTTTGTCGCCTGTCAAATCGTAATAGGACAGCAATGCCAGGGCAGTGTATTTCCGTCCCCAGATATCCCAGCGTTTCAGCCTGGCTTCCGGGGAGTAACTGCCTATAAAGCCATCAGCCTCCTGTGTCGCAACCAGGTCCCGGATACCCTCCTCAATCTTGGCCAGCAGGGCCGGATCCCCATTGTAGCGGTACATATCCATTGCCCCGAGCATCCACTTCCCGATGAACTCGGTGCTCCAGGACTTGGTGTCATCCTTGTGCCGGAATGGTTCCACGAGTTCGTCCACATTCCGGGACATTATCATTCCGCTGTTGCAGAGGTCTATCTGCTCCCCTACATAGCCCCCGATTTTCACTTTAGGGCCACCCTTATCCTCGCCCTGGGAGAATGCAGGGACGGCCATCATTGCCGCAAGGCCCAGGGTAATCAAAATATTCTTCAGCATTGATACGAATTATAGGAGTTCCGGAAGGAACGAACTGATTATCAACACAATAATACCGAGCACGAGGACAGCCACCGTCTTTCGGGAGCAGCCCTTCCATTCCTTGAGAATGATGCCCCAGACATTGGAGAATGTCACGTTCAATGCCATCAGGATGCACCAGCTGAAGGTCATGAGCGACTCAGACGAGGTAAGGAAGCCTTTTCCAAGGCTAAGTCCGAAAAACTGGCTGTACCAGAGCAGGCCGGCAAGAGCGCAGAACATCAGGTTCGGGGCCCAGACACTGCCGTCCGCATAGTCCTTGAATGTCTTGTTGCGTGCATTCTGGAATAGGCAGTAGGCAGCATTGGTCAGGAAGCCTCCGAAAGTCACGAGGAAGGTTGCAGGCAGGGCCTTGAAAATGTCAGCCGTGGCATCCCCGAAATTCAATGGCTCACCGAAACCCAGGCCGATATTGAAGCATGCGCTCATGAATCCGGCGGAAAGCGCCACTGCGATGCCTTTTGTGAAATTGAAATCCTTGACAGCGGCCTTCTTTTCCTCTTCGGACAATGATGAGGACTTCATGTGGCCGGCAACACCGATTATTGCAATGCCGATGAGCGTGGCCACGACTCCGCAGATGACGGAGGCGGTAAGGTCACCGGGTCTCCCGAGGAAGAGAGGCGTGAGGATGGTTCCGAGACCGGCACAGGTTCCGAGTGCTATGGACTGGCCCAGGGCGACCCCGAGATAACGCATTGAAAGTCCGAATGTCAGGCCGCCTACGCCCCAAAGCATTCCGAAGAATATGGTCAGCAGGCACTCCTTCGGGAATGAGGCGTAAAGCTGGAAAAGATGCCCGTCCGCAGGGACAGCAAGCATAGCTCCGGCAAACGGGAAAATGAGCCACGCAAAGACTCCCTGGACCAGCCAGAACGTCTCCCAGCTCCAGGACCTGATTTTGTTGATGGGGACGTAACTGCTTGACTGGCAGAAAGCACCTATGGCTATAATGAGAAGTCCGATTACGATTTCCATTTCCTATCTCTTTGAAAGAACGTCCTTTTCATAAGCCTGGATATCAGCAATGAAGGCAGAGCCGACAGGCACATTGTTGCGGCGGCAGAACTCGTCATAGACTGCGTTCCAAGGCAGGGCCTTGGCCTCCTCGACCAATGCGAGAACCTCGAAATGACGGTCCTCCAGCTCATATTTGGAGATGAGTTCACGTGGCTCAAGCAGGGCTCTCAACATACATTTCTGGGCGGAGCGGGAACCGATGACGTATGCTCCGATACGGTTCATTGAGCCGTCGAAGAAATCCAGTCCGTAATGCACCCTGTCGAGGGCATCGGCGCGGACAATTTCGCTGAAGAGTTCCTGTGTCGGGTCATCCATTATGGTCACGTGGTCGGAATCCCAGCGGATCGGACGGCTGACGTGGAGCATCAGTTCAGGCACGAAGCAGAGCAGGGCGGAAACTTTGTCAGCAGGGCTCTCGGTAGGATGATAATGGCCGGTGTCGATGGTCGGAATCTTGCCGTTTTTGGCAGCGTATGCCGTATAGAAATCGTGTGAGCCGACGGTGAAGCTCTCCAGGCCGATGCCGAAGACCTTGCCCTCGATACAGTCCTTCATGTTGGCCTTCTCCTCGCTGAAAATCTTGTCGAGCGAGTCCTTGAGCAGGCTGCGATAGAGGTAATGATTGACTGACACGTCCTTGCATCCGTCGTGTATCCAGAGGTTCATTATGCACGGGTCGCCCTGTGCCTTTCCCATTTCGTCTGCAATGTCACGGCAGCGCCTGGTATGCTCAATCCAGAAATCCCTTATGCCCTTGTCCGGATTTGCGAGGGAAAGGTTTCCGCTCTTCGGATGCGAGAATGACGTGGAATTGAAGTCAAGAAGCGTATTGTTTTCCCTGGCCCAGTCAATCCAGCTGCGGAAATGGTCCACTGTCACCTCGTCCCTGTCAACTACCTTGCCCTGGAAATCGCCGTAAATCTCGTGCAGGTTCAGCCTGTGGCCGCCCGGGATGAGGCTCTTGGCCTTGAGAATGTCAGAGCGCAGTTCATCAATGTTGCGAGCCGCCCCCGGATAGTTGCCGGTGCTCTGGATACCTCCTGACAATGCCCCTGCCTGCACCTCGAAGCCCTTTACATCATCCGCCTGCCAGCAATGCATGCTGAGATGGAAGTTCTGGAGCTGCGACAATACCTTTTCAGTGTCAATGCCTATTGCGGCATATCTTTCTTTCGCCAGTTCATAGGCCTTTGTGATTGATTCTTCTTTCATCGTGTTTTTGTTTTGCGTTGTTGTCCAAAGATAGGCATATTATTTCGCATTTATCCAAGATTTTGATTAAATTTGCAGCGACTATGCATTCGGCGGAGAGAGGGAGAGAGTATGATTTTTGCAACAGGGAGAAGCCGCCGCCCGCCATAGTACAAAACCAACAACACGAGTATTACGCTTTAAACAACGAAATAAACAGAATGAAAAAAGCTTACGTATTTCCTGGCCAGGGTTCCCAGTTCCCGGGTATGGCCAAAGAATTATACGAAAAAAGTCCGAAAGCAAAGGAAATGCTCGAGACTGCAAATGAAATCCTCGGATTCAGGATTACCGACATCATGTTCAACGGAACCCCGGAGGATCTCAAGGCCACAAAGGTGACCCAGCCGGCAATTTTCCTTCATTCCACTGTACTTACAGCCTGCTATCCCGGCTTCGAGCCGGCAATGGTGGCAGGACATTCGCTCGGAGAGTTCTCCGCACTTGCGGCTGCCGGGGCAATTGCATTTGAAGATGCCCTCAGGCTCGTTTCCATAAGGGCAAAGGCAATGCAGAAATGCTGCGAGAAGGTTCCGGGATCAATGGCGGCCATCATCGGCCTCAGCAATGAGCAGGTCGAGGAAATCTGCAAGTCCTGCTCCGGAACCGTCATCCCGGCCAACTACAACTGCGACGGCCAGGTGGTCATTTCCGGTGAGACAGAGTCTGTCAATGAGGCCTGCGGCAAGGCCAAGGAGGCAGGCGCCAAGAGGGCGCTTCCGCTCGCAGTAAGCGGAGCCTTCCACTCACCTCTTATGGAGCCGGCCCGCATCGAGCTCGGGGAGGCCATCGAAAAAACCGTTATCAAAAAACCTATTTGTCCTGTTTACCAGAATGTTTCAGGACTGCCGGTTGAAGACCCGGAACTCATCAAGACAAATCTGCTCGCACAGCTCACATCTCCTGTAAGATGGACCCAGTCCGTCAAGAATATGCTGGCTGACGAAGCAGATTATTTTATGGAAATAGGTCCGGGCAAGGTTCTTCAAGGTCTTGTCAAGAGAATCGGCGGACCTATCGTTGAAGTCGAGGGCATCGAAACTCTCTGAGCCACATAACCAGTAAAACAATACCAAACATAACTACTATGGCAAAAGAAAAGAAATTCATTACCTGTGACGGTAACTTCGCCGCTTCCCAGATTGCTTACCTTTTCAGTGAGCATGCGGCGATCTACCCGATCACCCCATCTTCGACAATGGCAGAGAACGTTGACGAGTGGGCAGCCCACGGAAAGAAGAATCTCTGGGGCGAGATTGTGAAGGTTACCGAGATGCAGAGTGAGGGAGGAGCCGCAGGAGCAGTCCACGGTTCACTCCAGGCCGGCGTGCTTACCACTACCTATACCGCATCGCAGGGACTTCTTCTCATGATCCCGAATATGTACAAGATTGCGGGCGAGATGCTTCCTACCGTTTTCCACGTGTCAGCCAGGGCACTCGCTTCCCACGCTCTCTCGATTTTCGGTGACCATCAGGACGTGATGGCCTGCAGGCAGACCGGTTTCGCAATGCTTGCTTCAGGTTCTGTACAGGAGGCCCAGGACATGGCAGCTGTGGCACACCTCGCCACCATCAAGTCCAGCATTCCATTCCTCCACTTCTTCGACGGATTCCGTACATCACACGAGATCCAGAAGATTGAGGCCATTGACGAGGACGATCTCAGGAAGATGGTCAGCAAGAAATCTCTCGAGAGATTCAGGAACCGCGCACTTTCTCCGGAAGCCCCTGTAACCAGAGGTACCGCACAGAATGGTGACGTTTATTTCCAGGCCGTTGAGTCACGGAACCAGTACTATGACGCAGTTCCTGACGTAGTTGCCCGCTACATGGGCGAGCTCGGCGAGCTTACCGGACGCACATACCGTCCGTTCGAGTACTACGGAGCCCCTGATGCAGAGGAGATTATCGTAGCTATGGGCTCTGTTACTGAGACCATCAAGGAGACTATCGATTATCTCGAGAAGCACGGCAGGAAGTACGGTGTCATTTCCGTACACCTCTACAGGCCATTCTCCGAGAAATATTTCTTCAAGGTGCTTCCTAAGTCAGTGAGGAAGATTGCCGTACTCGACAGGACCAAGGAGCCGGGCGCTCTCGGAGAGCCTCTCTACCTCGATGTGAAGGCAATGTTCCAGGGCAAGGACTTCCAGCCTGTCATTGTAGGCGGACGCTACGGCCTTTCTTCAAAGGACACATCTCCTGCACAGATTGTCGCAGTATTCGACAACCTCGAGCTCAGCGAGCCTAAGAACGGCTTCACCATCGGTATCGTGGACGACGTTACATTCAAGTCCCTCCCTATCAAGAACGAGATTTCCATCGTGAAGCCTGGCACCACTGAGTGCAAGTTCTTCGGTCTCGGTTCAGACGGTACCGTAGGTGCCAACAAGAACACCATCAAGATTATCGGAAGCCACACTGACAAATATTGCCAGGGCTACTTCGACTACGATTCCAAGAAATCCGGCGGTTACACCTGCTCTCACCTGAGATTCGGCGACCTCCCTATCAAGGCTCCTTACCTTGTTTCCACTCCGGACTTCGTAGCCTGCCACGTTCCTTCATATCTCCGCAAGTATGATGTTCTCAAGGGCATCAAGGACGGAGGCACTTTCCTCCTCAACAGCCTCTGGAACGCAGAGGAGACTGTCAAGAGGCTTCCGGACTATGTGAAGGCTACCCTTGCCAGGAAGCACGTGAAGTTCTACATCATTGACGCGACCAAGATTGCTTCCGAAATCGGACTCGGCGGAAGGACCAACACCATCCTCCAGTCAGCATTCTTCAAGATTACCGGCATCATTCCTTACGAGGATGCTGTGAAGTATATGAAGGACGCCATCGTGAAGAGCTACGGCAAGAAGGGTGAGAACATTGTCAATATGAACTATGCCGCTGTTGACCGCGGTGGTGAGTACACCCAGGTGGAAGTTCCTGCAGAGTGGGCATCCATCACTGCCAAGTTCGAGACTCCTGGCAAGGACCGTCTCGCTCCGGGCTTCGTGAAGGATATCGCTGATGTTGTAAACTCACAGGCCGGCGACTCCCTCCCTGTAAGTTCATTCATGCCATACGCTGACGGTACAATGCCGGCAGGCACAGCCGCATTCGAGAAGCGCGGCGTTGCAGTCAAAGTTCCTGAGTGGAATCCTGAGACCTGTATCCAGTGCAACACCTGTGCATTTGTCTGCCCTCACGCAGCCATCCGTCCGTTCATCCTCACCGAGGAGGAGGCCGCCAATGTTCCTGCAGGGCTCAAGCTCGCCCAGGGCAAGGCAGTTCTCAAGGACTACAAGTTCGCAATGGCAATCTCCGTTGACGACTGTACAGGTTGCGGCAACTGTGCCGACGTTTGTCTCTCAAAGGAGAAGTCTCTCGTAATGAAGTCATATCTCGACCAGACTGCAGAGCAGGCCAACTACGATTATCTCAATGCCAAGGTTGGCTACAAGGATACCGTGCTCAACAAGGCCCAGAGCCTCAAGAACGCACAGTTCGCACAGCCTCTCTTCGAGTTCTCCGGAGCTTGCGCAGGTTGCGGTGAGACCCCTTATATCAAGAACATCACCCAGCTCTTCGGTGACCACATGATGATTGCCAATGCGACAGGATGTTCTTCAATCTACGGTGCTTCCTTCCCTGCATCTCCATACTGCACCAATGCTGAAGGTCACGGTCCGGCATGGGCCAACTCCCTCTTCGAGGACTTCTGCGAGTTCGGTCTCGGCATGAAGCTCGGTTCCGACCGTGCACGCGAGACAGTGGGCAACCTCATGACACAGGGTCTCCAGTGCTCTTGCTGCAGCGACGAGATGAAGGCTCTCTTCCAGCAGTGGCTTGACAACCGCAACAACTACGCTGTAACACGCGAAGTTGCCGACAAGCTAGTTCCTCTTATGGAGGCCTGCGGTTGCGATACCTGCAAGAAGCTTCTCGAGTACAAGAACTACATCCCGAGCCGCAGCCAGTGGATCTTCGGCGGTGACGGTGCAAGCTACGATATCGGATACGGCGGACTTGACCACGTGCTCGCTTCTGGTGAGAATGTGAACATCCTCGTGCTCGACACCGAGGTTTACTCCAACACCGGCGGACAGTCATCCAAGTCAACTCCAG
>JBJEBP010000090.1:0-3188 GCA_051870135.1 Candidatus Cryptobacteroides sp.
GGCGCAAAAGTACGCAGGTGTTTCACACTATGCTATATGTGCTGGGCCGGACGCTGTCTGTGGTTCTACCAGCAAGGATGTGGTGCTTATTCGGAATCTGCGGAATATTTGCAGTATTCAGACACGGCACAAAGCGCTTTCAGGACTAACAACATTGTTCTCATACCAATCAATGTTGAAAATGAGCCTGATGTTGTTGGAAATCTGTATGAATTACAGTATTACCCGGTGTTTTATCTCATCGGCAAAGACAATACTATCATTCTTAAAGAAGCTTCCCTTGATAAGATTGATGCTTTCCTTAAGAGCATTATCAAATGATGGCCTACAAACGTTTGTTGTACGAAGTCCTATATCGTAATGTATCGTTTCCGACCTTTCTGGATTTGAATTGATGCTTCTGGAAATCACTCATTATTTACAGAAAATTCCGTAAAGCAGAATTAATTATGTGAATAATTGTTATTTTCGGAATCTATCGCTATATTTGCACAAAGAAAGAAGGGATGAGAGTAGTTTCACAAAGAAAATTGAGAGAATTTTACGAGAGTCCGGGACATGAAGATTCAAAGATTCCTCTTGAACGATGGTATCATACCGTCACAGAAGCGCAATGGACGAACTTCGCCGAAATGAAACGGGATTTCAATTCCGTTGACTCAGTAGGGAATCAACACTATGTTTTCAACATAGGAGGAAACAAGTACAGGTTGGTTGTCGTAGTGAAGTATGTAATGGGCTATGTGTTTGTCCGCTTTGTGGGTACTCATAAAGAATACGAAAGAATAAACGCAGCAAGCATATGAGACAAATTTCTGAAAATCAATACAAGTTGGCCTGCCGCCGGGTTGAGGAACTTCTTCCGATGGTGGGAGAAGATACTCCGGCAGATAATCCGAAGGCAATAGAACTTGCCATTATGTCTGACATAATCATAGACTACGAGGAGACCCATTTCCCCATCGAAAAGCCAACTGTTGCAGAATTGATAGCAGATGGCCTGAAAGAAATGAACCTCACTCAAAAACAGTTGGCGCAAGAACTTGGAGTCAGCACGACGCGTGTAAATGATTTTGCCACCGGCAAAGCTGAACCCAGCCTTGTTCTTGCCAGCTCAATTTGCCGCATTCTGAAAATCAGTCCCGCCGCGATGTTGCGTCTGTAGCAACAGAGGCCAGTTATCAGGAGTGTCGTGAATCCACAGCCAAACTTATTTCTGCTCAATGCCGAGCATCCATTTCCAGCACGGGATTACCTCAATCTTGCCGTATTCATCCTCGATAATCTGCTGTTCATCATAGGTGAGGATAATTCTTCTCTTGCATGCGAGGACTTTTGGTATTATTTGGAGTGCACGGACTTCTCTTTCCCAGGTGTCGTTGTCCTTTGAGATTGAATATGAGACCTGTATAGCAATCTTGTCTTCGGGAATATAGAAGTCAACTTCTTCATTGTTGTTATAGAAATATACCCGCTCATTGTCCTGATCGTGTCCATAGATGCGGAACAGTTGCGATGCAACGAGGTTTTCCATCAGAGTGGTTGAAGGATCAACCATAAGTATGCTAAGGATGCCGTTGTCCACAAAGTAGTATTTGCAGTTGGTTTCCTTTTCGGAGAACGACGAGGATATGTTATGAAGTCTGAGAAGCAACCATGCATCTTCGCAATAGCTGATGTAACTGCTGGTGGTAGGGACGCTGATTTTGCCTCCTACATTTGAAAGAACCTGCGCGAGACGGGTGTAGGATACGGGTTGCTTGACTCCTTCTGCAATCTTCTTTATGAGCAGACGCAGGAGGTTAGGATTGTTGATTCTGTTTCTGGTACAGATATCGCCGAGGTAGATTTTCTGATAGACTGAACTGATGTAGTTCCTTTTTACCGGCAGGCCGAGACTTTCCGGAAGACCGCCCCACTTGAAATATTCTTCGTAGGCTTGTTTGAGATTTACGCGGGCACCGGTACTCAGCAGACTATTCTCGTCGTAATGAATACCAGCCCAGCGGAGGTATTCAGCAAAAGAGAAAGGATAAATCTCGACAGGGATGTATCGGCCGCCGAGGGTTGACATCATTTCTTTGGATAGCATTTTGGCATTTGACCCAGTTATCCATACCATATACTTGCTGTCTGAAACTCTTCGTGCAAACTTCTCCCAGCCGTCAATAATCTGAATTTCATCAAGGAAGAGGGCAGGCTTGGCTACACCTCCCATTTCCATGTGACATTCGAGAATGGTGTCCATGTCATTGATGTCCAATGAGCCAAGGCGTTCGTCCTCGAAATTGAGGTATAGGATTTCGTTCCAATCGTGGCCTTCGTTAAGCATATGCTGAATCTTATCGTACAGTACGAATGACTTGCCAGCTCTTCTTACGCCAACAAAAATGCAGCAGTTGAAGCCGTCAGTCCGAATGTCTCTGTGGACGATTTTATACTGTTCGATTTCTTCTCTGCTGTTCTGGAGTATTTGTTTGAGGATAAGTTTATCTACCATAATATTTAAAATGTCATTTTATATTTATATGCAAATATATAAAATAACACTTTAAATTCCTTATAATCATACATCCTCTTTGTGAACTATCTGTTAACCGCAGTTGAAACAGGGGCCAGTGGTCAGGAGAGTTCGTCTTCTGCGTAGAGATACGGGAAGTAGGACTGAGTGTATTCAAAGTAATCCTCTTCGGAAAAGAAGCGGGCCAATTCTATTGCGGCATTATCCAGACTGTCTGAGGCGTGAACCACATTCTCCTGATGACTCATGCAGAAATCCCCTCTCAGGGTTCCCGGAGCAGCATTCCTGCCATTTGTAGAGCCAGTCATCTCCCTTACAACTGCCACTGCGTCAATTCCTTCAAGACAGAGCAGAAGGACAGGAGCAGCCATCATAGATTTCTCGATAATAGGGTAAAACGGTTTGTCCACAAGATGATGATAGTGCTCAGCACACTTCTTCTTGCTGAATCGGTACATCTTGAGCGCAACTATCTTGAGCCCCTTTCTTTCAAAACGGGTGATGATTTCCCCGGCAATTCCCCGCTGCAATGAGCAAGGTTTGATAATCACGAATGTTCTTTCCATAACAAGCGCAAAAATACAAAAATGCAAGGACTCTTTTGTGTTAATAATAACAAAAACGCCCGGCTGAAAACTCAGTCGGGCGTCCGAAAAGCGGCAGCGGC
>JBJEBP010000091.1:0-3179 GCA_051870135.1 Candidatus Cryptobacteroides sp.
ATACTATTATAGCGAAGTTCAACGGCGGTCCGGTGGGCGTTAATACGATTGCAACGGCGGTAGGGGAGGACCAGGGCTCGGTTGAGGAAGTTTATGAGCCTTTCCTCATCAAGGAGGGCTTCATCCAGCGCACTCCGAGGGGTCGTGTAGCTACGGACCAGGCATACGCGCATCTCGGTTTTGAACGTCCTTCAGGCAAGGATCCGGGGCTTGAAATCATCCAAGGCAGTCTTTTTTGACATTTATTTGCTTTTTACTCACGCAAATTCAAGGTTTATTCGCCAAAAATGACTAAACTTGCAATCTGAAACGGAATTGTACAATTTTCATAATAATTTCAAAATGGCCGATAAATTAATCTCTAAGATTCCTGACGGACCTTTGGCTGAAAAATGGACCAAACGTAAGTCGGAAATTCGTCTTGTCAGTCCTAACAACAAAAGGAAACTTGAAGTAATCGTAGTAGGAACCGGTCTTGGTGGCGCATCTGCAGCCGCTACTCTCGGTGAGCTCGGTTACAATGTCAAGGTTTTCTGCATCAGCGATTCTCCAAGAAGGGCGCATTCAATTGCAGCCCAGGGAGGTATCAATGCTGCCAAGAATTATCAGAATGACAATGACTCTGTTTACCGTCTCTTCTATGACACCATCAAGGGTGGCGACTACCGTGCAAGGGAGGCTAATGTCTATCGTCTTGCAGAGGTGAGTGCAGCCATCATTGACCAGTGCGTTGCCCAGGGTATTCCTTTCGCAAGGGAATACGGCGGATACCTCGCCAACCGTTCATTCGGTGGTGTGCAGGTAAGCCGTACATTCTATGCCCGCGGACAAACCGGACAGCAGCTCCTTCTCGGTGCTTACGCTGCTCTCAACAGGCAGATTGCAGCCGGTACAGTCCAGAGCTATCCTCGTCACGAGATGCTCGACCTCGTTGTCATCAACGGTGAGGCAAAGGGTATCATTGCAAGGAACCTTGTTACCGGTAAACTTGAGAGATTCGGCGCACATGCAGTCGTAATCGCTACCGGTGGTTACGGACGTACTTACTTCCTATCTACCAATGCCATGAACAGCAACGGTTCCGCTGCCTGGCAGTGCTACAAGAGGGGTGCTTATTTCGCAAATCCTTGCTTCGCACAGATTCACCCTACCTGTATCCCAGTTCACGGTGACCAGCAGTGCAAGCTGACCCTTATGTCAGAGTCCCTGCGTAATGACGGCCGTGTATGGGTTCCTAAGAAGGATGAGGATGTACAGAAGCTCCGAAAGGGTGAAATCAAGCCTTCACAGATACCTGAGGAGGACAGGGATTACTATCTCGAGCGCAGGTATCCTGCATTCGGAAACCTCGTTCCTCGTGACGTTGCCTCCCGTGCCGCCTATGTTGAGTGCAAGAAGGGCAAGGGTGTCAATGAGACCGGCCTGGCAGTATTCCTTGACTTCAAGGATGCCATCAAGCGTCTCGGTCACAAGGCAGTGGAAGAGAGATATGGAAACCTCTTCCAGATGTACGAGAAGATTACCGCTTCTTCACCTTGGGAGGAGCCTATGATGATTTACCCTGCCATTCACTATACAATGGGTGGTATCTGGGTTGACTACGACCTCCAGACTACTGTTCCGGGTCTTTATGCAATCGGTGAGGCCAACTTCTCCGACCACGGCGGAAACCGTCTTGGTGCATCAGCCCTCATGCAGGGTCTTGCAGACGGTTATTTCATTCTGCCTGTCACCATCGGAGATTATCTTTCACACAAGTTCGCAGAGCCTAAGACTGATACTTCTGCACCTGAGTTTGAAGCTGCCGAGAAGGCCGTCCAGGAGCGTATCGACAAACTCTTCGCTGTCAAGGGTACAGAGCCTGTTGACGCAATCCACAAGAGACTTGGACAGATTATGTGGGATCACGTCGGTATGGCACGTACCGCAGAGGGCTTGAAGGAAGGTATCAAGATGATTCAGGATCTCCGCAAGGAGTTCTGGAAGACCGTCAGGGTTACCGGTTCCCAGTATGAGTTCAACCAGGAACTCGAGAAGGCTCTCCGTCTTGTTGACTTCTTCGATATCGGTGAGCTCATGGCCAAGGATGCTCTCAACAGGAATGAGTCCTGCGGTGGACATTTCCGCGAGGAGAGCCAGACTCCGGAAGGAGAGGCCAAGAGGGACGACGAGAACTACATGTATGTAGCTGCCTGGGAGTACAAGGGTGAGGGCAATGAGCCTGAACTCCACAAGGAACCTCTTGTATATGAGAACATTCACGTGGCAACCAGAAACTATAAAGACTAATTTGATATGAATTTCAATTTAAGAATATGGCGTCAGAAAAACGCCCACGAGCCAGGAAAGCTGGTTGACTACCGTATTGAGGGTATCGAGGAGGACGCATCGTTCCTCGAGATGCTTGACATCCTCAATGAGCAGCTCGTAAGAAAGGGTGAAGACCCGGTTGCAGTGGACAGGGGATGCGAGTCTCTCGGACCTGTTTCTTTCGACCATGATTGCCGTGAGGGTATCTGCGGTGCCTGCTCTCTCTACATTGACGGACGTGCGCACGGTCCGGACGACCAGGTTACTACCTGCCAGCTCTTCATGCGTCATTTCAAGAACGAGGCAACTATTACAGTTGAGCCTTGGAAGAGTGCCGCATTCCCGGTTATCAAGGACCTCGTGGTTGACAGGGGAGCGTTCGACAAGATTCTCCAGGCCGGCGGTTTCATTTCCGTAAGGACCGGTTCAGCACAGGATGCGAACAATCTTCTCATTCCTCACGACAAGGCTGAGGAGAGCATGGATGCTGCTGCCTGCGTAGGTTGCGGTGCCTGCGTAGCGACCTGTAAAAACGGCTCTGCGATGCTTTTCGTTGCTGCAAGGGTAAGTTCTCTCGCTCTGCTTCCGCAAGGCCGTCCTGAGGCCGCAAAACGCGCCCGTGCGATGGTTGCGAAGATGGACGAACTCGGCTTCGGTAACTGTACCAATACAAGGGCTTGCGAGATGGAGTGTCCTAAGGGTATCTCCGTAGAGCATATTGCACGTCTCAACCGTGAGTTCCTCGCAGCCAAGTTCAGCGAGTAATTCATTGATAATAAAATAAAAAAGGGAGCCGGTTTTCCGGTTCCCTTTTTTATTTTGTAACTACTCAGGTACCCCTATCCTGACTGTTAACCGAAGATGGCGCG
>JBJEBP010000092.1:0-13437 GCA_051870135.1 Candidatus Cryptobacteroides sp.
TATACCGCATCACCATCTCGATTTTTTGATGTAGTCAGTGTGTCCAGGAGTTTATATCCTTCCGAACTCCTCATTCCAACAATATCCCTCATCCTCTTAAGGCGTTGAATGGCTTCATCTTCCGAACGATGCATTGAACCGATCCATTCCCTGAGATTCGCCCGGAGCCCAGTGTCTTGCAATTCGGCAAGTTTGTCCGCACTTGAGAGTAAATCATCGATTGACCAATAATCCTTCATTTCCTCTCCTGCGAGGAAATATGGGCCGAACTTCCAGGAGATATTGTTCTGCGGCTTCAACTCACGCAAGACTATGTCTTTCTCATAATCTCTTATGAATGAATCTTGAACCTTGTGGAACATCAGACATGAAGGGACAGGCTCGGCAGGTATTCTACCTTGTTTTGCCACTTTTTTCGAATCACTGCACAATTTTTCGGCGAGGTTGTATCCGTAATAGAATGGGAAACTTGATTTGGTGAATGCGATACCGGCACAAGCGGTCAAATAATCGGCACCGTTGGCAAATATGCCATTATCCCTCAGTATGGCTCCCAGTTTGTCCTTGGTTTCACTTTTGAACAGTGCAAGAAACCGGTTGCAGAAAGGTATAGCCATGTCGGCCCTGCATATCACAGTGAGGTCGTCGCCTCCAAGCACTATTGGCCTGACAGGATACTTGTCACCATTCTCTTTTACAACTTCGTTGAATGCGCTGTTGGCAGCCGATACAGTTGCCTCATTCAGCTTTTTGGAAAAGGCTGAGAACTTGTCCTCCTTGGCTCCGATTTTCATGACAACCTGTCCCAATCCGTTTCCATCTGCATGAATGATGGCTATCCAATCATTTTTGTCAGTAATGTCTTTTATATCATATGGTATTTTAGCCCGGTCCAGATGATGCCCATAGAAATTGTCCTCCAGGACAGAACCATATTTCTGGGCTTTCAATTTGGCATAGGTGCTGTCATCAATAGGGCCTTTGTCATTGCAGTGCCTGACAACAGGAAGTCCTGTCTGTCTTGACCGGCTGATTCCGATTGCTCCCAACAGCGTAGGAACAGTATTCTTGTTGCGTTGTGTATTCAATTTGGATTCAAGTTCCTCAACCACGTCTGGGAACGGAGTTGAATCATCATATTCCACAACAGCCTGGCTGATTGTTATCCCGGGAGCTTCCTTGAGGACTTTTTTCTTGAACTCAAACACTGCCTTCTCGCAGTCCTGCCTGCGAGGGAAAATGCATTTGATGTTCCCTGCTGCTTGTATGACAGGTTTTGCGTCTTGTGCTTCGTGCACATAGGGCTCAAACATCTTGGTGCAAATTTGTTCGACCAGATTGCTGGCACCTATGATTTCTTTCAATTTGTTGGTTTGAAAGATGAAGCTCTGAATTCCTTGGACAGATGCTCCATACAAATATTTCTTCGGCATATATACAAAGTTATTTTTTCTTTACTACTCCAAATCCGTGACTTACACCTTTCCCAAGTCCGATATGCTCAGGAAGAGTGACATTGCACTTGAACATTATATCGAAAGCCATCATTTTCACTTTTTTGAATTCCATTATCCGGGAACGTGTCATTTCCTGAATAGTACATTCGATATTGAAATCAAGATAAATCCCTGTCCCTTTGGCGAAAGACAAGATGTTGCCGACCAGGATGTTTTCCAGCAAGGAACATTTTTCGGACAATCCTTCCAGCGACCTGAACCGCTCGTAGTTCTTTTGATTGAAGGGGAGCCAGTTGGTAATCGCATAACTGATTGCGCAGTCAGAGTGCCCGACAGCCACATCAGCCATAGACATTTTTGCTATCGGGAACTCTTTGTCTTCTGTGCCAATCCTCAGGCTGGTGTGATATTCGGAAAGAAAACTCCCGATATCTTTTACGCTTTCACCCAGACAGAGTACGGCTGCATTGCCGCCGATACTTTTATATTGTACCAGGGGATAGCTGTAAACCAGACCATCGTCCAAATGATTGTGGAACTGAGTCGGGGCTTTCTCCATTGCGGAGATTACTGCTCCTCTGAATTTTGGAATCTCTTTGAGGTCAATCTTGTGGCCGAACTCGATAGTGAACAGTTTGATGATGTTGTTTGATGAGCACATAGCCGGATAATTATAGAAACCTATTTCGATGTCAAGGCATCATTGGCTTACCCAATAATCGTCGATGACGTATAATTCTTTTTTTGCACGCGTCATAGCGGTATAGACCCATTGGTATGCATAACTTCTCGGGTTGTTATATGGAAGCCCTCTTGGTATGACGAGGAACACTTTGTCCCACTCTCCGCCCTGGGCTTTATGACAAGTGAGAGCATATCCGAACACGCATCTTAGAGCATTCAGGTATGGGTCGCATCTCATTTGTTCTTTGTACACGTCCTGCTTCTGCTTGATGCCAAGTTTTTTCATTCTTTTATGAAAGTCTATGAACAGATGAGTCTGTTGATCCTGGGATATGTTAGTGACACCGGAATATAAGATGTCCTCGATGAGAAGCTGGCGATATACCCGTCCTGAATGAAGGGTCTTGACCTCTATATGTATGAAAGACAGGCCTGCTCGTTTCTCTCTTTTCCCGATTTGAGTTACTATGACGAGGTCTCCATTCATCAATCCGCTAATCATGTTGTTCTGTGTCACAAGCAGCAGGTCCCCAGCCATGATTGTCTTGCTGCCCAGGCCAACAGCAGGTCTTATGATGCCGGACAGCGAAGTGACCATCTTGTTGGACATGACTATCATCGTGGCAGCAGTGAAGTCTTTGTCCTTGATGCATTCAATGTACTTGGTCAACATCTCAAGTTCGTTTCGGAGAAGGTGAATATGCTTGTATCCACGGAAAGGAAATTTCGCAATGTTGCCATTGGAGCCGGAGGAGAACAGCGTTCGTATTCTTGCCGAAGACAATGTTATGTCGTTGCCGTTTTTCTGGCGTACGACATTTGTCAGTTCTGCTTCATCAGCATTTATTCCGAATGTCTTTTGGATGTATTCCTTGTTCAATGCGGGTGAAAAGGATTGATTGACCGGCGGTAATTGACAGGCATCACCGATGAATATGAACTTTCCGCTCGGGTCGTAATTGAGCAGGTCGTGCAACAATCTGCCGTCTGTGCCATATTCGGCCTGGGAGAATGTTCTGTCCTTCTCATCGGAAATCATGGAAGACTCGTCAACTATATAGACCATATTCACATCATCTTCCATATGTGTGAGATGGAACCGAAGCTTGATTACTTGCCTTGAGTCTTCATCAGTTTTGCTGAATAGGTCCAGGTCCTGGTTTATGTCCGAAAAAGCATATATTTGAGAATGGATGGTTCTGGCTACGGGTGCTAAGCCATGTTCCCTGTGGATGTTGCCATTCGAGACACCTGCGGTCGCATCGCTTAAAACTTTAGCGGCTCTGCCTGTAGAAGCGAGAAGCATATATGGAGTGCCATTCTGGATTAACAGGTTCAGCAGGACTTTTACCATAGTGGTTTTCCCTGTTCCTGCATATCCTCGCAGAATGAATATGCGGCTTTTGTCGGTATCCAGAAAACGGGATATTTTATCAAGTGCGGATTGCTGGGAATCCGTAAGAACAATTTCATCTTTCTTAGTTTTCATCAGCTCGTCGCCTTAATCCGCAAAGCGGGAGGTTGTGTTATTAGTGTATGCAAAAGAGACTTATATAATACATGAAGCCTGCTTCACAAAGGTATGAAAAATAACTGACAATTATCCAAATACTTCGCTCAAATCCTGATGCGTCAGGAGGCTACGAAGCATCTATGCAGAATACCGCATAGATCGGGATGGACTTGATTCCGTTAGCCATTCCGAAATTCTTACTGCTAACGGCATCAGAATTAACGAAAACTATGAAAAAATCAAAATTCCAATGATTAATTCATAGTTTTCAATCAAAATCGGCGCGCGCAGCCAGAATGGAGGCGAGGTCACAGCCCCCAATATTTAAGATCGTAAGTAGCTTCAATCCGACTCTCCACCTTGTCCTTCAGCTCGGAGAAAAAGTCAATGCCGGAGAGTTCCTCAAGACGGTCAACGCTCATTGCGCATTTCTGGAGGTTTTCGTTCCGGGACTTGTTGTACATCACGAAGGCTATGCACTGTTCTCCGGCAAGGATTGCCTTGAAGAACGCATCCGGGACCACGACCTTGTTCCTGCCGATAGTCCCGTATGCATTGTCAATTATCAGAGGCCCGGTGACGACAGTTACGCTTCCGAACTTTTTTGCCCAGCCCCTTACCTTCTCCTCCAGCGTTTTCCATTGCCCGTTGTTCAGCGAGATGTCCTGCGGGCAGCAATTGGTGAAGTAGAATGATTCCAGCATTGCCCGCTCGCTCCATTTGAAGTCACCGGCCGGAGCCATGTGGCCTCTCGACCAGCCGGAGTTGCGGTAATCGCTGTCTTCCGCCTGCGGCAATGATACCGACGGGTCTGGGCAGAAATTGAGTCCGCTCCTTGAATATGGCCCGTCGGTTTCCTCGGCGGTGAGGGTGTACCTCACCCATTCCGGAATCCGATAAGCCGGGTTGTACATCACCTCGTAGGCATAATACCGGATAAGATTCCCGGCATTCGTACAAGTTATAAAACCTGTCAGTAATGTTACGGACAGGCAGAATCTTACAATGTATTTCGCGAGAGCAGTCATCTTAATTTGTCTGTGGGTTACTCCGCAAAGATACTCATTTTTGGATGATTAAAGATGTCCTATCTCCCGCCTAATGCGCTGTAAAGCGAGATGATGCTGTAAATCTGGTCGTAGCGGTCTTCCACAAGGCTGGTCTGGGCCGAGAGCAGGGACTGCTGGGCGGTCAGGACCTCCAGGTAGGTCGTGGAGGAGTAACGCATCAGGTACTCCGTCTTTTCCACGGCCTCCTCAAGGGCCTTCACCTGCTTCTGCCGGGCATCGATACGTGCTGATGAACTCTGGAAAAGAGAGAGGGCATTGTTCACCTCCTCCCCGGCATCCAGCACGGTCTGCCTGTAGGCCAGCATTGCCTCCTCCTGCTGGGACTTGGCAATCTTTACCCTTGTCGCATTGGCCCTGGCATTGAAGATAGGCTGGAGCAGGGAACCTGCTGCGGAGAGTATCAGGCCGCCGGGGTTGACCACCGAGCCTGCGCTGTTCGTCCAGCCTGCGGCTCCGCTCAGGGTAAGGGACGGCAGCATTGAGGCACGGGCAATATTCACCGCATAGTAGGCATTGGCAAGATTGTGCATCGAAGCCCTGATGTCAGGACGACGCCCAAGTACCGCCACAGGCACTCCGGTCTTCAATTCTGAAGGGAAGCAGACATCGTCCACATTGCCCCTTTCAATACTGTGGGGCATCTCGCCGAGAGTGCTGCAGAGGGAGTTCTCCACCTCCTTCACAGCCTGCGCGATGGATTCCTTGCCTGCCACTACCTGCCAATATGCGCCCCTCATCTGGGCAATGGCGGTCTCGTTTGCCATTCCGGCCTCCTTCATTGCCTCCAGTACCTCCACGCTCTTTTGGAACTTCTCGGCCGTCTGGCCGGCAAGCTCGTACTGCCTGTCCAGCATGAGAAGGGTGTAGTACTGGCAGGTCAATGCCGAAATCAGCCCGGTCTCGGCTGCCTGCTCGTAGTCCTGCATCATCATCCAGGTCTCCTTGCCTGAGCGCTTCTGGTTCGTCTTGCTTCCGAAAATGTCAATTGTCCAGCTGGCGGCCACCGGGGCGGTGTAGGTCTTCACAGTTCCGGATTTCACTCCGTTGAAATTGTCAAAGCTGCTGATGGACCCTTCCGGGGCGAAATTGAAACTTGGAATGTAGGCCAGCCTCGTACTTTTCAGCGAAAGCCAGGCCTGCTCGGTGTGGAGGCGGGCAGTCTGCACGTCGGTATTGTTCTCAAGCCCTTTTTCAATGAGGGCCGCAAGCAGCGGGTCGGTGAACAACTCCCTCCAGCCTAGATCCGCCACTGAGGTGGAATCCTCGGTCATATATTCCTTGCCGAACAGGAGAGAAATGTCCCCGTCCGGTTCTGGCGCCTGGAATTTGCGCCAGATGCCGCAGCTTCCGGCCATCCAGGCAGCCATTATTATGATAATCAATCTTTTCATCGCAAAATTAGAATTTTACCGTATTGTCATTCTCTCCCTTGGCCTTCTTCATTTCCCGGATTTCGGAAATCTCGCCCTGAATCTGCCAGTCGCCTCTCTCATTGTCCTCGGGCTTGAACTTCTCCTCAATGAACTTGAAGACGCAGAAGAGGGAAGGCACCAGGAAAATGAGAACGAGGGTTCCGACCAGCATTCCGCCGACCGCTCCCGTTCCGAGGGAAGAGTTTCCGTTGGCTCCCACTCCGGTGGAGAACATCAGCGGAAGCATACCGAACACCATTGTCAATGCGGTCATCAATATTGGCCTGAGACGGATCTTTGCGGCACCGATGGCGGCCTGGGTAAGGCTCATTCCGGCCTTGCGGCGCTTGGTGGCGTATTCCGTGATGAGGATTGCCGTCTTGGAGAGCAGGCCGATCAGCATGATGATACCGGTCTGAAGGTAGATGTTGTTCTCAAGTCCGAAGAACTTGGCGAAGAGGAAACTGCCCATAAGTCCGCAAGGTACCGAGATGATGACGGCCAGCGGAATGAGGGCGCTCTCATAGAATGCGCAGAGAATCAAGTAGATAAGCAGAATGCAGATGCAGTAAATAATCAATGAGTTGCTGCCCGTGCGGCTTTCCTCCCTCGCCAGTCCGGCAAACTCGAAGCCGAAGCCTCTCGGCAATGTCTGCGCTGCCACCTCATTGACCGCCTTGATGGCCTCTCCGGAGGAATACCCTTCGGCGGCAGCACCGTTGACAGCGATGGAGTTGTACATATTGAACCGTGAAAGTGACTGGGTTCCATATACTTTCGTCAATGTGACAAACTCGGAGAGGGGAGCCATCGAACCGTTGTTCATCCTTACATAGCTCCTGTCAAGGTCGGCAGGGGACATTCTGTAGGCGGGGTCGGCCTGGATGGTCACGCGGTAAACGTGGGAGAACCTGTTGATATTCGACACGTACTGGCCTCCGAAATATCCTCCAAGCGTGGACAGGACAGTGGCAGGGGAGACCCCGGCCCTCTTGCATTTGACCGCATCCACGTCCACCATGTACTGCGGGTAGGACGGGCTGAAAGAAGTGTAGGCCATGGCAATTTCAGGACGGGCGTTCAGGGCACCTATGAACTGCATTGCCACCTTGTAGAAGTCATTGACATCCACTCCGTTCTTGTCCTGGAGATGGAGTTCGAAACCGTTCGTGGTTCCGTATCCGGTAATCACAGGCGGAGCCATAGGGATGATCCGGGCGTCCGGAATGTCAGCGGTGAGGGCCTTGATACGGCCAATCACGGCACCTACGGCATTCTCCTTGTCTTTCCTGTATTTCCAGTTCTTGAGCCTTATGACAATCTGGGCGTTTGATGCGCCCTGCCCGGACAACATTCCGTAGCCGGCCACGCTGGAACGCAGTTCTATTTCAGGAATTCCTGCAATGCGCTCATTGACAAGGTCCAGAATCTCGTCGCTCCTCTGCAGGGAGGTTCCCGGAGGCATGCTGATATCCATCATTATGGTTCCGAGGTCCTCGTCCGGGACGAAACCGGTTCTCGTGGTCATCAACAGGAATACGAAGAGCCCGGCGAACACTATGACGCTCAGCCACAGCGCCCATTTCTTCCGGATGAAGAAAAGCACAATGTACTTGTATCTCTCGACTATCGCGCCGAATCCTGCGGTGAACGACTTCCTGAACCTCTGGGAGAAGGTTTCTTTTTCATTGGCCAGGCCGTAGGAATATGGCTTCATTATCAGGGCGCAGAGGGCCGGGGCCAATGTCAGGGCGTTGATGGCCGAGAGTCCGACCGCCACCGCCATTGTGATTCCGAACTGCGTGTAGAATATTCCTGATGTGCCTCCCATCATTGAAACAGGGATGAACACGGCCATGAAGACGAGGGTTGAGGTCACGATTGCTCCGGTGATGCCTCCCATTGCGTCGTTCGTGGCGTGGTAGGAGGATTTGTAGCCAGAGTCGAAGCGGGACTGCACCGCCTCCACCACGACAATGGAGTTGTCCACCACGGTTCCGATGGCGAGGACGAGGGCGAACAGAGTCAGGAGGTTCACCGTAAATCCCGCCACGGCCATGAAGGCGAATGTGCCCACGAGGGATACGACGATGGCAATGGAAGGGATGAGGGTGGCCCTGAAATCCTGGAGGAAGAAATAAACCACGAGGATCACGAGGAGGAAGGCAATGATGAGGGATTTGATTACCTCCTTCATTGATGCGAAGAGGAAGTCATTGACACTCATCATTGTATCGAGTTCAACGTCCTCCGGGAGGTCTTTCCTCGCCTCGTCCAGCAGGGCGTCAATCTCCCCGACAACTTCGGTCGCGTTCGACCCGGCCACCTGGAAGACCATTGTCTGGATACCCGGATGTCCGTCCGTCTTGGAACGGTAGCCGTAGGACTCGATGCCCAGTTCAATGCGGGCCACGTCCTTCAGCCTGAGGACTTCTCCTGTAGGAGAGGCCGATATAACCATCTCCCCGAACTCCTCCGGGGTCATTTTCCTTCCGGTGTACTTCATCGTGTACTCGAATGCGGAGCCGGAGCTTTCGCCGAATGAGCCTGTCGCGGCCTCTATGTTCTGCTCCGCGAGAATGCCGGTGATGTCGTCCGGAATGAGATTGTGCATTGCCATTGCCGCCGGGTCGAACCAGATTCGCATGCTGTACTGGTCCGAGAGGAGGACAACGTCGCCCACGCCCTTGATTCTTTTCAATGCAGGCTCAATGTTGAGCTTCATGTAGTTGGCGAGGAACTTGGTGTCGTAAGTCGCTCCCGGGCTGTGCAATGTGACGATTTTCAGCATGCTGGTCTGCCTCTTGAGCACGGTCACGCCGATTTTGTTCACCTCCGCCGGCAGTGAGCCGGTGGCCATCGAGACCCTGTTCATGGCATTGACAGTGGCCATGTCCGGGTCGGTTCCCTGGCGGAAATAGACATATATCTGGACGGTGCCGGTATTGGTGGAGGTAGATTTCATATAGTCCATGTTCTCCACTCCGTTGATGCTCTCCTCCAACGGGGCGATAACGGATTTCTGGACGGTCTCCGCGCTGGCACCCGGATAGGACGTCATGACCATCACGGTAGGCGGGGCGATGTCCGGATATTGCTCCACAGGGAGAGTCGCAAGGCCAATAAGTCCTGCGAACAGTATGACAATGGATATGACGGATGATAGTATTGGCCTGTCTATGAATACTTTAAGTGTCATAGTGCTGCCTCCTCGACCTTGATTTCCTGACCTTCCTTGAGCAGGCCCGCTCCTTCTGTCACGATAATGTCACCGGGATTCAGCCCGGAAGTCACAAGATAGCTGCGACCGTCATCGCTCAGCCTGGTCTCCACTCTTGTCGCCGCCGCCTTCCCGTCAACCACGCGGAACACGAACCTGAGGTCCTGGACCTCGAAAGTTGCGGAGCAAGGGATGACAATGACATCCTCATATTTCTCTTTCATTATGATGTTGCCGGATCCGCCGCTGTGGAGAATGCCTCCCTGGTTGCGGAACTCGGCTCTCAACTGAACACTGCCTGTGCTCCTGTCGATTACGCCGCTGATGGTCTCGATACGGCCCGTTTCCGGATAGATTGTGCCGTCATTGAGCCTGAGAGTGGTCTCCGGCAAACTCTTCAGGGCCTCCTGCATTGTGCTGTGATTTCTCGTGAGTTCGAGCAGGCTGTTCTCCGTCAATGAGAAATAAACGTACATCACGGAGTTGTCTGACACCGTGGTCAATGCCGTCTGGCTTGAAGGGGATACAAGGGTTCCTTCCCTGAACGGGATGGTGCCAACCACTCCGTCGGCCGGGCTGAGAACCATTGTGTAGGTCATATTGTTCTTTGCGGTGACCAATTGCGCCTCTGCCTGGGCGAGCTGGGCCTTCGCGGTCAGAAGCTGGTTCCAGGATGTCTGGAGGTCGTAGTCGGAGATTACCTCCTTTTCCTGAAGCTTCCGCCTGCTTTCATAGAGAAGCTCGGCCGTGGCGACTCCCGCCTGCGCTGCCTGTACATTGGCCTCGGCCATCTGGAGGGCTGCCTTGTAAGGTACCTGGTCAATGATGAACAATGACTGTCCCTTCCTGACACGTTCTCCCTCGGCCACGCAGACCTGTGAAATTGTACCGGCTACCTGGGCGTGGATTGCGATATCCTGTCTTCCGCAGATGGATGCCGGATATGTTCTTGACAATTCGATTTCGGAAGCCTCGATCACAGTTGTCCTGTAGGCTGTGCTCTCCTGTCCGGCAGGCTGCCCGCTTCCGCAGGAGACGGCTGATCCGGCTGCGATCACTGCGGCCGAGATAGCCATAATTTTTGATATTTTCATTACTTGACTTTATTTTTCAATCGGCAAAATTAGTCATTGACCCAATTCCGGGAGGTTTCAAAAATTAGTCAATTCTGGCCATTTCGGGAAATAGGGCGTATGTGTAAAATGTTTTTGCTAAATTTACGGGCTAAATCAAAACTGACTCAATCTGCAGATGAAAACAATAACCGATTCTATTTTCAATGGCGATGACTGCTTCATCCTGAAGGACTCCGGATCCGAACTGAGTATGGAAAATGCCTTTCTGGTCAAGGGCTGGGGGATTTTCCTCTGCAGAGAAGGGCATTGCAGGCTTAATCTGAACACAGCTGTCTTCGATATTGGTCCAAACTGTGAAATTCTAGTCTTTCCTGATGCCAAGGTGAGGTTCTCGGATTGCAGCGAGGATTTGTCAATGACCATTTTCAGTTGTACGGACGAGATGATGTCGCAGGCATTGCGCAAGATTTCCGCAGATTTTTTCAGCCATATCAGGCGTTATCCGGTGTACCGGCACGTTGACGGCTCGGAATCTGACACATTGGCGTATTTCGAGGTCCTGAGGAACATCTATTGTGACAGGCTCAACAAGTACCGCCGGGTCATTGCAACCAATATCCTCAGATGCCTGATGCTCAATGTCTATGACAAGATTCTCCGTACTCCGCTCCGGGATGGGATGCCTGTGGAAATCTGCCGCTCGCAGGAAATATACGGAAGGTTCCGGAAACTGCTTCAGGACAATGTCAAGGAGCGTCACGATGTGTCATTCTATGCCGAAACTCTTTGTATAACAGGGCGTTATCTTGCATCTGTGACTTCCGCTGTTTCTGGTCGTCCGCCGAAGGAGGAGATTGACGAGTGTCTTCTCAGGGAGGCCAGGATTCTGCTCACATTCTCCGAACTGTCCGTCCAGCAGATATCGGACAAACTCCATTTCCCGGATCCGTCTCATTTCGGCCGATTCTTCAAGAGAATGACTGGAATCACCCCGCTGGCTTACCGGAAGACCGGAATGGTGATGTAGATATTACCCGTATAGGTTTGACCTGTCTCCGATTTTGATTATCTTTGAGGATAACTTTTTTAAGCTTACATTATGAAAATTAATTTTTTTGCCGTGGCTGCGGCATTGCTGCTCGGCTCGTTGTCGATGGCCAGCGCCCAGGACTGGGCCAATTTCGAAAGGTATTCCAATGACAATAAGAATGTTGCAGTGAAGCCGACTGCCGTGCTGATGGGTGATTCCATCACGGATTTATGGTATGCTACCCGTCCGGATTTCTTCACCGGCCACAATTTTGCCGGCAGGGGAATCTCCGGCCAGACAACGTCCCAGATGCTGGTCCGCTTCAGGAGGGATGTCATTGACCTTCATCCTAAGTACGTTGTCATCCTTGCCGGCACGAATGACATTGCCCGAAACACCGGCATCATCAGTCTTGAGAACATCCTGGGCAATATAATCTCAATGTGCGAACTCGCCAGGGCGAACGGAATCAAGCCGGTTATCTGCTCCGTCCTCCCTGCCTCTGCATACGGCTGGCGGCCGGAGGTCACGGACAGCGCGGCGCAGATTGCCGAGCTGAACAGGATGTTATCCGACTATGCCGCCTCCAAGAGAATCAAGTATGTGGATTATCATGCCGCAATGAAGAATGACGAGGGCGGCCTCCCGAAGTCCCTCGCCGCTGACGGCGTCCATCCTACCGCCGACGGCTATGTGATAATGGAGTCAATGCTGCTTGAGGCGCTCCGCTGAATCTAATTACTTTATATAATATGAAAAAATCATTTCTGACTGTCCTGGTCCTGACAGGACTATGCTTTACAGCCTGTGAGACTCAGGAAAAGACTCCCGGATACGTGGAGACGGCGCTTGCGCCTTATGTGGAGAACGGCCAGCTTGTCGGGGCCATCAGCGTGCTTTACAATGACGGGGTGGAGGAGGTGGCCTGCATCGGCTATTCTGACCTTGCTGCCGGGAGAAAAATCACTATGGATGATGTCTTTATGCAATGCTCCCAGACCAAGGGATTCTGCGGTGTGACAATGGCCAAGCTCGTCGAGGAGGGCAAGGTAAGCCTCGATGACCCGGTGTCGAAATACCTGCCTGAGTTCAAGGACCTCTGGGTATTGGAAGGGAAGTCCGACAGCCTCAGGACATTGCGGAAGGCAAGGACTCCGCTGACAATCAGGATGTGCCTCAATCATACCGGCGGTTTCCCATTCGAGGCCAGCGTCAAGAGAAATGATGTTCGCGGTGGCGGATGGTCGGGTGGTGCTCCTATCCGCCAGGTAGCCGCAGTAGCCGCTGCTTCCCCGATTCGTTTCGAGCCTGGTACCAAGGCATTGTACTCCAATACGGGCATTGATATTGCCGCTGCCGTTATCGAGGAAGTCACGGGAATGAAGTGGGAGCAGTACCTGAAGCAGACCGTGCTTGACCCGCTCGGAATGAAGTCCACCTGGTTCTGGCCTACGGACAAACAGCTCAAGACCCAGGTCGAGATGTACAGGGTCAAGGATGGAGGCAAGGCTGAATATATCAGGGAGCATCCTTGGGAGCAGAGGCCATACAATGATTCACACGTTTTCGCATCGGCTGGAGCAGGCCTCTGGAGTACGGCCAATGACCAGCTCAAGTTCTACAAGATGCTCATGAATCTCGGAATGGGGGAGAACGGTGTCAGGATTCTGGAGGAGGAGACAGTGAAGTTAATTCTCGCGCGTTCAACCAGGCCTGAGGGCATGGAGGGATATTCGCTCGGCCTCTTTGCTCCGGTCGAGGATACAGAGGATTCCTGGTTCGGACACGGTGGCGCCTGGGGAACCAACTGCATGGTCAATTGGCACAAGAAGCAGCTCAAACTCTTTGTCATCCAGTACTCCGACAGCGAGAATCCTTGGTACAATGATCTCGTGAAGGCCCAGAACGATTTCTTCGAGGCCGAGATTGACAATTCCGGAGCCGAGGCATACACCGGCAGGACAAAATAACAGCA
>JBJEBP010000093.1:0-13408 GCA_051870135.1 Candidatus Cryptobacteroides sp.
GGACATACAATCTCTGGCGCTCCGATCTTGGAAAAGAGGACTATCGCTGGGAGCTCAGGAAAGAGAGGCTTGTAAAATCAATACTGGATTGCAATATTGATATTTTTGCGGCTGAAGAAGTTGACACTACGATATTCAGGGAAATCCCGGAAATGCTTGAAAATTACGCCTGGCTCGTTTTCAGCCCTTATTCCCCGGGCGGATCCGGAGCAATCAAGGCCCAGGCCATCGTCTATCGCAAGGATAAGTTCAAACCAGTGAATTTCAACCATTTTTGGCTTTCGCCTACTCCGGACGAGATGAGCTCGGGCTGGGATGAGGTCAAGTTCAAGAGGGGAGCCTGCTGTGCCGAATTCAAGATGCTCGAAGGCGGCAGAAAATTCTTCTTCATGGCCAGCCATTTCCCTCTCGGCCGGGAGGCCAGGCTCAATATCGCAAGCCTTATGATTGACAGGGAGAAGAAATATAATCCCAAATCCCTTCCATCATTCTTCACCGGCGACCTGAATACAAGAGAAGAGAGGCCGGAATCGGAAATCTTGAGGACTTGGTGGAAAGATTCTTATCTCGAGCTCCCGGCAGACAGGAAAGCCGGGCCAAAGGGCACTTTCAACAATCACGGACTCAATGAGGATATGGACATCGCTCCACGCATTGACTTCGTATATTTCAGGGGAGAGGGCATTGAACCGCTCAGGTATGTCTGCGATGACACCCTCTACGAAGGCCTCTATCCGTCCGACCATTGTCCCGTTTACGTTGATTTTTTAATACATTAACATATTTCCAATGAAAACACTAATCACAAAGTTCGTGGGAATGATATCCGCCCTCCTCATTGCGGGGTCGGTTTCCTTCGCCCAGAATCCGGTGACTGTCTCCGGAAAAGTCATTGAAGCCCAGACTGGTGAACCTGTACTGGGTGCCATTGTGATGGTCAAGGGTACGCAGACAGCGGCCGCAGTGGACGTGGATGGAAAATATTCCATCAGGGTTCCGTCCAACGCAGTCCTGACCTGTTCCTGCCTTGGCTACAAAGACGCTTCGGCCGAGGTGGCCGGCAAGTCCGTTCTTAATTTCTCCCTATCCGTTGACAGCCAGATGCTTGAGGAGACTGTCGTGGTCGGTTACGGTACACTCAAGAAATCCCAGCTCGTGGGATCTGTCGAGAACGTCTCCGGCGAAGTCCTTGAGGACAGGCCGAATGCCAACATATCCCGTTCTCTTCAGGGACAGGTGGCGGGACTCAATATTATCCAGACCGACGGTAAGCCTACCCACGGCGGAAACATCTACATCCGCGGCGGTGCGACATCCTACGTGTCAAGAGGTTCAGCCGGTGGGTCCAAGGAGTCCTACAGCATTGGACAGGGTGGCGGAGCCCTCGTTCTCATTGACGGAGTGGAGGGTGAACTCGCCTCTGTCAATCCGGACGATGTCGAGAGCATTTCAGTTCTCAAGGATGCCTCATCCTCAGTCATTTACGGTGCGAGAGCCGCATACGGCGTAATTCTCGTGACTACCAAGAATGCCACTACGGACAAGATTTCCGTAAGCTACAACGGCTCGGTTTCCCTAAATTCCAGGACAGTGAAATGGGAAGACGGAATTGTCGATAACGGACTTGAGTTCGTGGAGACCTACTATGAGCATTGGCTCGGACACGATGCAACACCTAAGGCAGAGGGCAAACTCCCTACCAAGATGAACATCTACCAGATTCCTACCGACTATCTCGATAGGTACCGTGCACACGTGGAGAACGGTGATACGAACACCTATGAAATCTGGAACGGCCGTTACCTCTATTATTCCGATACCAACTACATTGAAATGATGTACAAGCCGAGCAATGTGACCACTACCCACAACCTCAGCGTGAACGGTACATCCGGCAAGGTAAGTTACGGTCTTTCAGGACGTTACTATACCCAGGAAGGTATCTACAAGGTCGGCAATGAGAAATACAATGCCTTCAACTTCAGGTCAAAGCTCAAGATCCAGGCTACCAACTGGCTCTCAGTGGACAACAACACTGCCCTCTACACAATGGACTATTCCCAGCCGATTTTCTCCAAGAAGGACGGCAATGTGGGCAGCCAGCTCCGCCAGATTGCGATGATGGGTATTCCTTGTATCCCGGCATTCAATGAGGACGGCACTTATACCGTCGCAGCCGCAGCCGGCGGTTTTGCAGCTTTCAATGACGGCAACTCCGGCCAGGACAACAAGAACCTCACTGTATCCACAGCTACGGGCATTACCATTGAGCCCGTGAAGGACGTGTTCAACATCCGTGGAGAGTTTGCATACAAGACAATTCACAAGTCTCTGGACAGATATGTAGCCCCTGTGGCTTACAGCGTGTCCCCGGGTGTGATGACGGATTATGTTACTCAGGTTGACTCCTATCTCAGGAGCCAGGACTACATCACAAATCACATAACTGCCAACGTGGTCGCTACCTGGACTCCGAAATTCGGTGACAATCATAACCTTAACGTAGTTGCCGGATGGAACCTCGAAAACAATGTATATCGCCGTCAGGGCCAGATGAGGACAGGTATCCTCTATCCGGAGAAGCCGAACTTCGAACTTATGGACGGCCAGGAAATCGAGATGATTGACGACGGAAGCGAATACGGCATTGTCGGTTTCTTCGCCCGTATCAACTACTCCCTCCTCAGAAGATATATCTTCGAGTTCTCCGCCCGCGAGGACGGCAGCTCCAAGTTCCCTTCAAACCAGAGATGGGGCTTCTTCCCTTCAGGCTCAATTGGTTGGAGAGTTTCCGAGGAACCTTGGATGAAGGCCACCCGGGGCTGGCTTGACAACTTCAAGATTCGTGCAAATGCCGGAGCACTCGGCAACGGTACGGTTGCAGCATACGCATTCCTGACCACAATGGGAATGAAAAAGACCAACGCCGTATTTGACGGAAGCCTCCAGAACAAGGTCAGCGACCCTTCAGTCGTGCCAGACAATCTTACCTGGGAAAAGGTTGCCACTTATGATATCGGCCTTGATGCCGACTTCCTGAGGAGCCGTCTCTCATTCTCCGGTGACTATTATGTAAGGAACACCACGGATCTCTACATCAACGGTCCTGAAATTCCTGCGACATTCGGAGATGCGACGCCTAAGGGTAATTACGGAGCCCTCCAAACCAAGGGATGGGAGCTTACCCTCTCCTGGAGAGACCAGTTCAAGATGGCCGGAAAGGATTTCACATACAGCATCAAGGGCAGCCTTTGGGACAGCAGGACCTGGGTGACCAAGTACTACAACCAGTCCGGCGGAATGTTCAATTACTATGAGGGCAAGGAACTCGGGGAAATCTGGGGATTCCGCACAGCCGGCCTCTTCCAGTCCAATGAGGAGGCAGCCTCCTGGCCTAAGGATACATTCCATAATTTCGTGCCGGTTTCAGGACCGTACGCCGGTGACGTGAAGTTCGTAGATGTCAATGGTGACAACACCATCAACACCGGTTCCTGGACATTGGATGACCACGGTGACCTTGAAAGAATCGGAAACGAGTCTCCACGCTACCAGTTCGGCCTCAATCTCGACTTCCGCTGGAACGGAATCGGCCTGAGCGCATTCTTCCAGGGCGTCGGCAAGCGTGACTGGTATCCTTCACAGGGTACGGACTTCTTCTGGGGCTCGTACGGCAGGGCCTACGCGTACGCCCTCAAGACCCAGCGCTCAAGCCACGCAATCCTCGACAAGAGCAGCGAGAACTGGACATTGGCCAATGCTTCCGAGAATCCGTACTGGCCTCGCCAGACCTATGGTACGGCGGACAGCGCGACTGGCGCACTCACATTCCCTAATGACAGATATCTCCAGAATGCGGCCTACATCCGTCTGAAGACCCTGACCCTTGACTACAGTCTTCCTAAGAAGGTGGTTGAAAGGGCTCATCTCCAGCAGGTACGTTTCTATGTGACCGGAGAGAATCTCTGGACCTGGTCTCCAATGTTCAAGCACACCAAGATGTTCGATCCTGAGGTCATCAGCAATGGTGACAGCGATTTCCACAGCGGAACTTCCACCACTATGGGTGACGGATACAGCTATCCTCTCCTCAGGACATTCACATTCGGTGTAAACATCACTCTCTAATTCCGTGAATCAGGGTACTAAACATTTGAAGGTTATGAAACACACTATAACAATTATTTCAATCTGCGCTGCGGCTCTCGTTTCGCTGACATCCTGCGAGAAGTTCTTCGACAGGGAGCCTGTCGACCAGTTCGCCGCAGAGCAGTTCTTTGCGACCAAGACAGACCTTGAGTATTATGCCAATGGACTGATAGATACCGCTTTGCCGGCTTTCGACGATATAGCTCTCGGCGAAGACAGATACACGGATCTCTGTGGAACCAAGGAGTCCAAGAACTTCTTCTGGCCTGACCGCTACACTGCTTCGATCGCCTCAGGCTGGTCCTATTCCAACTGGTCATTCCTCCGTCAGGTAGCCTATATGCTTGACAATATGAAGAATGCCAAGTCTAATGTCTCCCCTGAGGTTTACAATCATTATGAGGGCGTAGCCCGCTATTTCAGGGCTCTCTCCACATTCAACAAGGTCAAAAAGTTCGGTGATGTGTATTGGATTGACCACGTGGTGAGCCCGTCTGACTCCACCATTCTCTACGGCCCGCGCCAGGACAGGGAGTACATTATGCACAATGTTGTGGAGGATTTGAAATTCGCTGCCGAGAACTGCCTCACCTCAGGTGCAGGTATCAGGACTGACGGTTGCATATATATCAACAAATACACTGCCGAGGCCCTTGCTTCAAGAATCTGCCTCTACGAGGGTACCTTCCGCAAGTACCACAATGTCAATCCTTCTACAGGAAGGCCTTGGAACGGGGAGTACGAATCAGCCGATGAACTCCTCCAGCTTGCAATGGATTTTGCAGGTGATGTGATGGAATCCGGAGTGTTCAAGCTCCATTCCAACTACAGGGAACTCTTCACCAGCACCAAATTCCCAACTGACGAGGTTATCTGGGGAAGAAGTTGCGACCAGGAACTTGGTGTGGCCCACAAGGTTACATACAAGTATTGCTCTACTACATCCTCGCTTCTCTACGGCCCTACCAAGGATTATGTGATGATGTTCCTTGACAAGAGCGGAAAGCCCCTTCCTTCAGCAGAGATTTCTGTGACCAAGGAATTCGAGAACAGGGACAACCGCCTTGCGGCCACAGTTCTCGCTCCGGGCCAGAAGATGATCAATGCCCAGGGCAAAGAGGTTGATTTCGCACCTGATTTCACCTGGACCACTACCGGATACATCTGGATCAAGTGGGTCATTCCTGAGTATTCTCCTATGAATGAGGGCGGTACTGACAAGTCTTTCAATTCTATGGCGGTGCTCCGTTATGCCGAGGTTCTACTGAACTATGCAGAGGCTGCCCAGGAACTTGGAAAGATGGACAAAGGTATATGGGACAAGACCATTGGCGAGCTCAGGAAGGTGCACGGCGGTCTCACTTCTGCCCCATATCCGGGAGAGGCCGGTTATACTGCCGACCCTATTCTCAGGGCATATTTCACGGAGGATCTGCTCCACCCTGCGGACCTTTCGGACGTTGACCTTGAAATAAGGCGCGAGAGGGCAGTGGAGATGATGTTCGAGGAAGGAAGACATTATGATGACCTCATGAGATGGAACATCGGGGACATCATCGAGCGCAGGTACAAGCATCAGGGATGGAAGGGCATTTATTTCTCCAAGGAGGAGGCTGCCTCAGGCTTCAACTTCAACGGAAAGCAGTACACGGTTTCAACAACCTCGCCAACCGGCCAGACGAATATCAAGGTCACCACGGCTGCGGACAAGAACCATACTCTCTCCAACGGAACTTACGGATATCTTATCTATAATTACAAGCTCCAGTGGGATGACAAGATGTATCTCTATCCGATTCCTGTAACTGCGAAGAACGTTAACCCTCAGCTTGGCCAGAATGAAGGCTGGCAGTGGCTGTAAATCATTGAAATATAGATTAATATGAACAAGAAGATATTTGCGTTCCTTGCTGCGGGGCTGACTTTGTTTGCCTGCAAGGAAGAGATAAATGAGGCAGTCGATCCGGAGGTAACGGTGAATCCTGTAAAGATTGAGACCGGCTATGCCGGCGAGGTCTGCGACGTTGACGTGACTGCCAATACCGGCTGGGTAATTGAGAGAACTGATTCGGAGGGCAATGACATTACCTGGGTCAAGGTTGACCGTCTCAATGGAAAGGGAAGCTGCGCAATGCAGGTGAAGATTACGGAGAATACCGGTACTGAGGAGAGGACAGCCGTCCTCAAGTTCATTGCCGGCGACGAGGGCGAGGCGACTGCCTACATTGACATCAGGCAGGGCGTCAACCCTAACCCGGATCCCGATCCTGGCCAGGACCCTGACCCGGATCCGGACCCGGTACCTGGTGAAGGCTATGATTTCCCTATGGTACAGCGCTTTACAACCGGTTTGAGCGTGGCAGTTGAAGGCGGATCTGTCAAGAAGTACTCTGTTGACGAACTCCCTATAGTGGATGCTACTGTAAGCGGCTCGAAGATTGTCTTCAAGAAAGGCCTTGTAATCGAGGCATCTGCCGGCAGCTATACAGTGGCACGTCCTGCACACACCAATCCTACCCAGAATGCAGGCTTCCAGGAGGGATTCTGCCTCGAAGGCTTCGAGACAGGAACCATCACTTATACCATCCCTCTCAAGGAGTCCCTCAGCGGAAAACTCCGTTTCTTCAAGGGACAGAGAAGGGAGACTTCTGACAGCTACTCCTGGAGTTCGGACGGAGGTGTGACATTCAATGAGGTCGGTGCCGCTACAGGCGGAGCATCCGATGCATTCTGGAAGTATCTCGACTTCGAGATTCCTGCATCCGCAGCTGTCCCTGCCGGTGGATCGCTCATTATCAAGGAAAATGTAACTTACAATGCCAGTGGTACATACGGCGGAATAATGATGGAGTGCGGAGTATCCCTGCAGACATCTGAAGGAGCGAAGAGCACAGTCCCTGCAATGACTGAGGCTGGTGTGGCATTCTCGGAAGGATTTGACAATATCATCTCTGCCCCGGCTGCCCAGATTCTCGACTACGGCTTCATGAAGTCCTGGACATCAGGCAAATACACTGCCCCTTCCTATGTTGCCGACAAGGTTGCTGATATTCCTTCAGTGGTCTGCGCCGAGAAATGCTGGTCAAGACCGGGCTTCCTCCAGGTCGGTTTCGCCGACGAGGCAATGGCTTACAACAGCAAGGAGTACTATCTCCCTGGCTCATACAGCATCAATATCGGCGAAAGGCTCAAGGAAATGGGATTGACCAAGGCAGACCTTACCGTGACCTTCCGTGCTGCCGGTCTCACGACAGCCTTCGGGGAGAGCGGCAATGCCGAGCCAGTGCTCACATCCACAGTTGGAACAGTCAGTGAAGACGGCATTGTAACCCTTGTCCCTGACCAGTGGAAAGACTACTCGTTCACTGTTTCAGGTGCGGACCAGACCACAGTCCTGACGATTGCCAGCAACTCTACTACAGCCGGAGCATTGGCAGGGAAACCTGACAACAGATTCTTCATTGACGATATCGTGGTCAAGGCCGGGGCTGCGACAGCTGAGCCTCTTGAACTGTCATTCGACTTTACTGTGGCGGGCCTCAACTGGCCTAAGGCCAAGACCGATCCATGGACTGCCTACAAGGGCTGTGATTCCGGTCTCGCAGTTGACAACAACGGCACGGCGGACGAATCCAATACCCATAGAAGAGTGACGGTCGGATATACTCTCAATGGCACTGAATATGATTTTGTACTTGCCGATCCTGACGGGGCTACAGCTCACAATGCATATATCAGCGAAGGCAAGGGAATATACGTGGGGACATTGAGATATGTCGGGCTTCCGGTAATCGATGGTATGAGACTTGCTCAGGTCGTCATGGTCCAGAACGCCAGCACGAAGGACCCTGCGTCTTTCAAGAGAAATGTGGGTGTGTGCAGCAATATCTCCGATGCATCGGATGAAGGTGTGAACTACATTCCTGGCGGAGAACTCCAGAACCAGTGTACCAACATGGGTGAATATACATACGACATTACTGACTCTGCCGCGGGAACATTGTACTACCTGCATTCGCCGAACAATGCCAGCATCGTATATTCGCTGAAACTCAAATATATTCCGGTTGAATAATGAAAAAGAACGGATTGTCAGCCATTTTCGGCTGCATAATGATGCCTTTAACACTCCTGTCATGCGGCGGGAGTGTTGATGGTTCCGGCGAAATTGCCGTTGCTCCTTACAATGTGCAGGCTACTGCGGAGCTTTCCAGTTATGAACTGAACGTGGTCGCCGACTGCTCCTGGACTGCCGAAATCCAGTCCGCGGATGAGGTATCGGCCGATTGGCTCTCCCTTTCCAAGACGAAGGGTACAGGCAATGCCAAACTAAGCCTCAGGGTATTTGAGAACAAATACAGTTCGGAGAGGAAGGCTGTCGTGAACTTCCTTTCAGGTGAAACGGTAAAGGCCACTGTTAACGTTACCCAGGCGGGAGTCAGCGGTGGGGAGGATATGTCCAGCGCGGATATCAGGGTCGGTTCATACAACCTCAGGATGTCATCCCTGGATGATTCTGATGCGCAGAACAAATGGTCTGTCCGGAAGAACCGTCTCCTGACCTCCATCAAGGAGAATGACTTCGACATTTTCGGAGTCCAGGAGGTGGATCTCACTACACAGCAATGGCTCAAGGACAATCTCGGAAGCGAGTACGAGTGCTGGTTCTTCAGCCCTTACGCCCAGAGCGGTGTAGGAGACAAGGCCCAGGGCATGCTCTACAGGAAGAACAAGTTCTCCATTTCCGACAAGCATTATTTCTGGGCTTCGGATACTCCTGAGACCTGTTCTGTCAATGATACAGGCGATTCCGGAAACTTCCGCAGGGGAGGGCATTGTGCAATTTTCACCCACAAGGCCACAGGTGTCAGGTTCTTCTACATGAACACCCACGCCTGCCTCAACAAGGCTCCGAACGCCGCTTACGCATACGTTTATGCGGAACAGGAGAAGAAATACAATACGGAGGGACTTCCTTCATTCTTCGTGGGCGATATGAATGCCCGTCCTGAGTATGATGCCCCTGCAAAGTACAAGGAACATTGGAAGGACAGCTTTGAGACTGCCGCAAAACGTTCAGGTGCTTCCGCCACCTACAACGGCTACTCCAATGCCAACGGAAAATACAGGATTGACTATATTTTCCACAGAGGCAAGGTTGATGTCAAGGAGTTCTGCATAAACAATGCGCTCTACAACAACCTTTACGCCTCCGACCATTTCCCTATTTACGCTGACGTTACTATAACAAAATGAAATTCAATAGATTAATAGCAGCCATTGCATTATTGGCGGTATCCTGCAATGAGCCGGCATCGGCTCCGGCTGAGCCAGAAGTCGCTGAAGGTATTTCCATTGCCAATGACAATATCCGGGTAACTATTGGAGAGGACGGCTCGCTTGTCGAACTCGTCAATGTCAAAACCGGCCAGAATTATGCCTCAGGATCCCTCCTGTGGAGGCTTTACTACGATTCCATGGAGGAGAAGGAGATTGAGGTATGCGGGGATGTCCAGAGTCCTGCCGTTACTGCCGAGGGTAATGTGATAACCATCAGCTACGATTCATTGAAGGTTCGCGACTATGTCGTGGACATGGGAATGACATTGAAGGTTATTCTTGAGGATGACAAGGTGAGATTTGCATCCGAACTCTCGGACAACCAGCCTCATACGGTTATCCGTGAATTGCATTATCCGCTGGTTCACGGGGCCGTTCTTCCTTCTGACCATAAACTATATACATCAGAGGCTGGCGGACGTCTTTATGCGGAGCCCCAGAAGGTTTTGAGCAAGCTTGAGTCATCTCCTTACAAGAAGCCAGAGCAGTTCTTCCGCCAGAAGAATGTGAAATATGGCGCCAAGGTGTTCATGAACTGTTTCGCCCTGCTCGGGGAGAATCAGGGATTGTATTTCGGAAGCCACGACCCTTCTTTTCAGGATACCTGGCACGGTCTCAGGGCTTACAAGGGTGAGAGTGGCAAGTTCGATTGCCTGGAGTTCGGATTCTTCAAATATCCGCATTGCTTTGCCGGGGAGACCTGGTCCTGCGATGCCAATGTAGTGGCTCCTTATTCGGGAACCTGGCACGTCGCGAGCCGTATTTATCGGACCTGGGCCGATACCTGGTGGGATCACCGTGAGAGCCCGCAGTGGCTGAGGGAGATGAAAAGCTGGCACAGGGTCATTTTCAAGCACCAGTACGGTGAATACCTCTTCAAATATCCGGACCTCTATGGCCGGGTTGACCAGGCAGGCCAGAGTGTTGGCTGCAATACGGTGTTCCTGTTCGGCTGGTGGGCCGAGGGCATGGACCACGGGAATCCGGACTATTCTCCGGATGAGTCCCAGGGCGGTGACGCTGCCCTGAAGGAGGCCATTGCACGCTATCAGGCCGCCGGCAACAATCTCATCCTCTACTACAATGGAAAATTGATTGACCGTGAGAGCCGCTTCTATCGCAGCGGAATGGGCTCGAAGGTTTGCCGTCACGACAATACCGGCTCGGAAATCCTTGAAAGATACAAGTTTACGGGCAAGGGTACCTGGCTCGGGGAGTATGACCAGAGGACATTCGCAGTGGCCACGATGATGGATCCGCAGTGGAACGAGGTGCTGTTCGCATTGCAGGACAGGGCCTACGGGCTTGGCGCCAAGTCAGTGTTCTACGACCAGCTCGGCTACATTGAGTCAGAGAGTACGAACTGGGATACTTCCAGGGAATTCCCGGTTCCTGACATACACGGTATCCAGAAACGTGCGCAGTGTCTCAAGCTCCTGAGGGACAGATATGCCGGCATTGACCCGGACTTCGCCCTGGGTGCGGAGGGAACCGTGGATGCGCTTGCGCAGTATTGCGACTACACTCACGGCTATCCGGCCAATGACGGCCCTGAGCGTTTCGTCCAGTTTTTCAGATATACCTTCCCGGAAATCATTTTCACCGACAGGGGACAGAGGGATGATGAGAACGTGGCCTATCACGTGAACTACACTCTCCTGGACGGTCAGCGCAATGACATTGAAATCTACCGCTGCCGCAATATCATTGATGATACTCCTGTATATCAGGCTTATCTCGCCGAGGCCAACAAAATCAAGGAAGAGTACAAGGACTGCCTGCTCCTGGGCCGGTACAATGATGTCTTCGGCTTCACCTGCTCCGACAGGGAGGTGGATGCCCGTTCGTTCCTCAGCGAGGATGGCAGGAAGATGGTAATAGTGGCCGCCAACCAGTTCAGCCCACAGACGAGGACTGCCAAGATTGATGTCCCGGGATACAAATTTGCCGGCTCAATGACTCTTGGCAATGCCAAAGTCAAGGGCGACAGGGTTACTCTTGGGCTTTATGACCTGGCGGCATTGCTTTACACGGCTGAATAATTACTGTTTATGTTGGTCAAGGGGCCGGCTTTTTTCCTGCCGGTCCCTTTTTTCTGTCATAACCTCGCTGGAACTGCATTTTTTTCTTGTCGTTATTGAAAAAAATATATAAAATTGCGAGTTCTATTTGAAAAACGGATTTGACGAATATGAGTAGAGGACATAAATATCTTGTATTGCATTCCGTCCTGGTGATGGTAATGTTTTTCTTGACCGGGCTTTCCGGGTCAGCCCAGTCTGTCCAGGGCAAGGGCGTGATATCCGGCGTTATAAAGGACAAGGATGGAGAACCGCTGGTCGGCGCTTTTGTGTTCTACAAGGGAACAAAGGATGGTGTGACCTCGGACCTGGATGGACGTTACAGTATCGCGGCCCCTTCGCGGGAAGCCGTACTCGTATTCCAATATCTTGGCATGGCGACAGTTGAAAAGACTGTTGTTGGAGAAGGTACGCTGGATGTGACCCTCAATGCTGACAATGAACTTGAAGGAGCCTATATTGTAGGAGCCTATGGTACCGCACAGAGACAGGAAGATATGGTGGGCTCCGCATTCCAGATCAGCAGCGAGGCTTTTGAGAACAAGCCGAAGACGAGGGTGGAGACCATGCTGGAAGGCCTTGTCCCGGGATTGTCGGTCTCTCCGAATACTGACTACGCATCGACTGTAAGGTCACGTTACAATACCAGGGTACGTGGCGATGCGTCCTTGTCGGCATCCAGTGAGCCGCTATGGATAGTGGACGGTGTACAGTATTACACAGGCAACAAGACCAACCAGGTGATAGGAATGAGCAGCTCGGTCGGACCGCTTTCATTTCTTGACCCTGACGACATTGAGTCAATAACTGTACTGAAGGATGCGGACCAGACCACGATATATGGCTCCAATGGCTCCAACGGGGTTATTCTCATTACAACAAAATCAGGAGGCAAGAGCTCCCCGCTGCGGGTTTCCGCAAAAATCAATGCCGGAGTCGTAGCCGCTGACAAGACTACAATGTTCAAGATGATGAATGCTTCACAGTATCTCGAGGTCGCCAGGGAAGCTTGGGCAAACTCAGGATACAGTGCGGATTCTTTCCCCTTCCGGGACAACGACCTCAATTCATACAGTACCACGGATACACGCTGGTTTGATGAATACATAGGCTTGGGCGACAACCTGTATGCCAACGTCACGCTCAGCAGTGGAACGCAGAAGGTAACTACTTATAATTCAGTATCTTATTACAGGGAAGACCACACGGTCAAGAAGGACAAGCAGCAGAGGTTTACTTTTTCCAGCAAGAATACATTCACTTTCAACAAGTATCTGGATCTTACGACAAATATCAACGGCTCCTACAACATCAATGACATAGTGAATGTCGGCAAGGAGTACCTGTCGATTTCCCCCGTACTTGACCCGTATAACAGTGACGGAACCTACAGGCTCTACTACAAGGTCTGGGACCAGTCGCTCAATGACTGGAGCCTGAAAAAGTTTACGTATAACAGTATCCCTTCGCGCGAGGAGGATGACAATACGCAGAAAAGCGTCTATGTCAAGGCGAATGCCCAGCTGGGCGTCAATATCATTGAAGGACTGAAGTTTACGGCTCTTTTCGATTTTGACATCACAGCATCCCAGGAGGATATTTATTATTCGAAGAAGACATTGAACGGTATCAACTCAAGCGGTGAGGCGGTTGGCTACTCCCACAGGGCATTTGCCTCCTATATGTCCTGGCAGAATGTGGAAAGGCTCAATTTTGACAGGAAGTTCGGCCGTCACAAGGTCGGTGCAGTGGCTGTTTTCGAGATGTACAACCATACCAACAAGCTCCTTTCCGCGAGCGGGCAGGGCTTTATGACGGACAATATCAAGGAACTGGCT
>JBJEBP010000094.1:0-13407 GCA_051870135.1 Candidatus Cryptobacteroides sp.
GAAGAAGCCTGGTCAGCCTGGTGCACGTCGCCGCTTCCAGTTCAGCAAGCGTTAATGCCTGCCTGCTGCTGATTTATTCGCACAGCCCGGTGGGTAAATCTTCTGACCTCGTCTGCGGTGTGAGCCGCATTGAGCTGCTTGAAGATTGCCGAGGCTGCGGAAAATCCCGAAGACCGGCCGGAAGACCGCTGCTTCAGGATTGAAGAAAAGAGCCCGGGAGGCTGAGGCAATAGCCTTCAGGGAAAGTGAAACACAAGAAACAACACAAAAAAATGCCAAGAACAAATTTCCAGGAATTACTCGAAGCAGGTGCACATTTCGGGCATCTCGCCAGGAAGTGGAATCCTAAGATGGCTCCTTACATTTTCATTGAGAGGAACGGGATTCACATCATTGACCTGCACAAGAGTGTCGTCAAGATAGACGAGGCCGCAGAGGCAATGAAGGAGCTTGCGCGCTCAGGCCGCAAGATTCTTTTTGTGGCCACCAAGAAGCAGGCCAAGGACGTTATCGCTGAGAAGGCCGCTTCAGTAAATATGCCTTATGTAACGGAGAGATGGCCGGGCGGAATGCTCACCAACTTCCCAACCATCCGTAAGGCCATCAAGAAGATGAACACCATCGACAAGATGAAAGAAGATGGTACTTATGACAAGCTCGCAAAGCGTGAGCGTCTCCAGGTTGACCGCCAGAGGGCAAAACTTGAGAAGAACCTCGGTTCCATCAAGGACATGAGCCGTCTCCCGTCAGCACTCTTCGTAGTTGATATTCAGAAGGAAGCCAACGCAGTCAAGGAGGCTAACCGCCTCAACATTCCGGTAATCGCCATGGTTGATACTTGTTGCGATCCAAATCCGATTGATTATGTGATTCCGGCCAATGATGACGCTACAAAGTCCATTGAGTACATCACCAATGCTCTTTGCCAGGCTATCCAGGAGGGATTGAACGAGAGGAAGCTCGAGAAGGAGAAAGAGGCTCCGGCCGAGGCTGCCGAGAAACCGGCAGCAAAGAAGCTCCGTCCTCGCAAGGCCGCCAAGGCTGAGGAGGCCGTAGAGGAGGCTCCAAAGGCAGCAGAGGCAGCACCTGTTGAGGCTGCTGAGGAAAGTGCAGAATAATTTAAAATTTGAAGACTATGCAGATTACAGCAGCTGACGTAATGAAATTGCGCAAGATGACCAGCGCCGGAATGATGGATTGCAAGAATGCCCTTACTGAGGCAGAAGGCGATTTCGAGAAGGCAGTGGACATCATCCGTGAGAAGGGTAAGCTCGTTGCAGCCAAGAGGGCTGACCGCGAGACAACTGAGGGAGCTGTCCTCGTCCGCATCAATGGTGGCAAGGCCATCATCGTTTGCCTTGGATGTGAGACTGACTTCGTTTCAGCTACTCCTGACTTCAAGACTCTCGCCAATGGTATCGCTGACGCAGCCATCGCAGCCTTCCCGGCTGACGCTGAGGCTCTCAAGGCGGTTACAATGCCAAACGGCCACACTGTAGAGGAGGAAATCTCCGCACAGACCGGAAAGACCGGTGAGAAGCACGTGCTCGCATATTATTCTACTCTTGAGGCTCCATACATTGCACAGTATGTTCACAACAATTCCAAGGTCGCTTCCATCGTTGCTTTCAACAAGGAAGTTTCCGAGGAGGTAGGAAAGAACGTTGCAATGCAGGTTACCTCAATGCATCCTGTTTCAGTTTCCGAGGCAGACTGCCCTAAGGAGACTGTAGAGAAGGAGCTCGCAATGTACAAGCAGCAGATCGCTGAGGATCCGAAGATGGCCGGCAAGCCAGAGGCTATGCTCGAGAACATCGCAAAGGGCAAGCTCAAGAAGTTCTTCAAGGAGCAGACCCTCGAGGATCAGGACTACATCTGGGACAACAAGGTGTCTGTTCTCGGTTACATCCAGGCTTCTGACAAGGACGCTAAGGTTCTCTCATTCAAGAGGTTCTCTTTGAGCGACTAAGATTTCAATTTATTGATATTAAAAGAAGGGGTTGTTTTTTCAGCCCCTTCTTTTGTTGTAAACAGATTTCTCGACTGCGCACTGCGTGCTTCGCTCGAAATGACAGTTGAGCAGCCAACAGACTGTCATCGACCGTCTGGCTCTTTTGTCATCTCGACCGAGCGAAGCGAGTGGAGAGATCTTCCACATTACATTTTAGGTTCAGGTCCCATTTCGAGGACCAGCTCGCCGCCCCGCAGCAGCTCGGAGGCCGGGAAGGTGAATCCGTCCAAGGTCCTGCCGTTCAGCACGGCGCTCTGGACATAGATATTCTTCCTGGAGGCATTGTGGGCCTTGATGATGAACTTTTCACCACGGCCGTAACGTCCGCCAAGATTGATTTCAATCTCCTCGAATGCCGGGCTGGCAATCTCATAGACCGGGTCAACCCTGCAGCCTCCGTCAGTCTGGAACAGGCCGATGGAAGTCATTACTGCCCAAGCGCTCATCTGGCCCTGGTCCTCGTCACCGAGATAGGCATTGGCCTCACCGCAGCCGTAGTAGCGCTCCAGGATTGACCTGCTCCACCTCTGGGTATTCCAAGGCTGGCCGGCATAGTTGAACAGGTAGGCGAAATACATTGACTGCTGGTTGCCCTGGACCACTGGGTGGTCCCAATACTGGTCATTCGGGGCATTGTAGCGGAAGGCCTCGTCCTGGTTGAAGCCCCAGAGAAGCCTCTCGCAGAATCTTTCCTTGCCGATTTTTTCCACGAGGGCAGGGACATCCTGCGGAACGAAGAAGGTGAGCTGCCAGGCATTGCCCTCGACATAATGATGGTTCGCACCGCTGCGGAACGGGTCGAAATCCTTCAGCCATTCCCCATTGCTGTCCTTCATCTGGCAGTATCCGTCCTCGCTAATTACGTTCTTCCACCAGTAGCCCCTTTCATTGAACTTCCTGTAAGTTTCCTCATCGCCCAGAGCCTTGGCCAGCTGGCCTACAGTCCAGTCATCGAAGGAATACTCCATCGTGTTGGAGAAACGGCCCTTGTCGTATGGCACATAGCCGTGCTCCATATAGGAAGCGAGGTCCCTGTTGCCCGCGAATCCTTTGAATACCTTCCTTGCCGGGGTGGTCTGCATCTTGACTGCGGCCTCCAGGGCAAGCTGCGCATCGAAATCCCGGATTCCCATCTGGTAGGCACCTACTATCATTGGGATTTCGTGCTCTGCCACCATTACCGGGATGTAGTTCAGCCCCGCAGGACCCTTTGCGAGCCATCCGTTGGCCTTGTACATTTCAAGCTGGGAACGCACCCATCTTCCGCTCCATTCCGGGGTGACAAGGTTCCAGAACTGGTTCAGGTTCCAGAATGTGTTCCAGAATGCGTCGCAGCCGAGCATCACGTCATTCTCCGGGTTGGCGACACGGCGAATCTTCCCGTCCGTGGATACCCATTCGCCATTGAGGTCGCTCCAGATATTCCTGCTGCATACCGAGCGGTACATATTGTTGTAGAAACGCACCTTCTCCAGACGGTCGTCCGTTTTTATGGCAAGCCTTGAGAAAATGTCGTTCCAGACATCTTTCTGGTTCTGGGCAACTGCCTCAAGTGACCAGCCGAACGGGCCTGCCAGTTCCTTCTCCAGGTTCTCCGCCGCATTCTTCACGCTCACTGGGGAAATGGCGGTGCGGACATTGACAACAGGGTTCCCAGACGGGTCGAATGTGGCATAGAGGCCGGCCTCGCGGCATTCCCCGTTCCTGAGCCCGTCCACATTGTCCATAACCTTGTCACCGCACCAGGAGCCGAGACTCTTCATCGGCCTGTCGAATTCCGCTATGAAATGAATGGTGTAATCCTGTCCTGCGTCATTGCTCCAGACCCTCGGGGATACCTGATGTACATAACCCTCAATCCTGGTGTCTGAAACCTTCTTTATGTCAATGTCCTTGAGGATGAAATCATACTCCGCCTTTGGATGAAGCTCAATGATAATGCGGCCCTCGCCCCTGTCCTGCGGGAATGTGAACCTCGTGAATCCGCAACGTGTTGTGGCTGAGACTTCTGCGTGTATGCCGTAGTCGGTGAGGTCTGCGCTATAAAGGCCAATGCCGGCAGTCTCTGTCCTCTTGTCAATCCGGGACCTGTAGCCCTCGTCAGGCTTGAGTTCGTCCCCGACCCTTGTCTTCAGTTCCCCGTTGGCCGCCATAATGCCGAGTCCTCCGAGAGTCCATTCGTGAATGTGGCTGAAGCAGCCTATGCTCTCGAATGATGGTTGGTAACCGGCCTGCCAGCCTGCATTCTGGTTGTCCGGGCTCATCTTGACCATACTGAATGGCATCCAGGGACCCGGTGCAATCATCCATCTGGAATGTGCGGTTCCGATTCGGGTGTCCACGTAGTCAGCCGGAGTCTGGAGGCGGGCAGGCGCCCTGTTGACGGTTCCGCTGAGGATGACATTGCCGTCGCATTTCACGGCATACCTGCTTTTCCTTGTCTTTGATACCGCAGGCATCGGGACTTCAATGCAATATCTGCCCTTCTCAATTGATTTCTCAATCAATGTCCGGCCATCCAATTCCACGCTGATGACAGGCTCACCTTCGAGATGTTCCAGGTCCACGAGGAGAGGCTGATATCTCACGCCGTCTGACTCGATTTCGTAGTCCGCTGCCTCGATATTCCGTATATATACATTCTTTGGAACTCCGATTTTTGCGCCTTCCGGTCCGGACAATGCGACCCTGTCAAACTTAATCCAGGAACCTTCGAGGATGGTAATGTTCACGACATTGCCGCCTTTATGCAAATCGCTTCCCTTCAGAGGAATGGATATCCCTGCCGGTGTCGCATCAGGGCTGTCTTTTGTCAGGTAAGCCTCGTCCGTAATCTTTTCATTGAGAGCCGGATGCCTCTGCTTCCGCACGTCAAGCCCTTCAGCCTTAAGCTGTTCCTTGACGACCACATCGCCATTGACAGTGATTTTCACAAGCGGGAGGAATGTCTTTGCGAAATCCGCCAGGTCAAGTTCCAGACTGAACTCCTCGTTTCTTCCCGGTTCCTTGTCCAGTGAGAACAGGATGTTCACCTCGTGTGTTCTCCATCCGGAAGTAGGCCAGGTTCCGCCCCAGGTATCCACAGGCCCGGGCAGTACGTATGGGAAATCCCTGTCAGCCCTTGACCATCCGGCTATGAAGTACTTGTCCTCGTATCCGAAATCATTCTCAATGAAGTCCCTGTACTTGTCAGGAGCCAATGCGAACTCCGCGCTTTTGCCGTCTTTTCTGCCTATGCCCCAGATTGTTGCATCCTGGGAGGCGGTTGCTTCAATGCACAGGGAGAATAGCAGAACTGTGCAAATAATGTTCAATATCCGTTGTCTCATAGTTTAGTGTATGTTTATACAATCCATTGCAAAGTAAACAAATATTCGGGTAGGATGCAATACAAAATTACTGTTTTTAAGCTATTGTGCTAAAATTCCTTCTTAATAGTTTGCATTTACGATTTATTGTTATAACTTTGCAGCCGTTAAAATGTTCAAACATACCACATAATTGTATGGATATGGAAGCAAAGTATGCAGTCGGCGTGGATGTGGGTGGCTCCCACGTATGTTCCGCAGTCGTGGAGGTTGGGAGCGGAGAGATTTGTTCAGAGCCGCGTATCACCCCGATTGACAGCCATGCTGCGGCGCACGGCATCATTGCAGCATTGAGTAACAATGTGCTTGGGACTTTCGAGGCCTTCGGACGACCTGTCCCAAACATCGGTTTTGCATTCCCCGGGCCATTTGACTATGACAGGGGAGTTTCCCTTATCAATGGCGTAGCCAAGTACGAGAGCATTTTCGGACTCGACGTCAACAAGACGCTTGCCTCCGAATTGTATCCTGTTGCCGGAGATGCCAGGTTCAGATTTGTCAATGACGCCTCCGCATTTGCCCTCGGCGAGGCGTTGTACGGCGCTGCGAAAGGCGCAGACAAGGTGGTTGCCCTTACTCTCGGAACCGGTGTGGGTTCAGGCTTTGTTGCTGATGGAAAGCTTGTTACGGATTCTCCGGATGTGCCGGCTAACGGCTGGGTTTACTGCCTCCCGTTCGAGGAGGATGACATTGTGGACTCGGCATTCTCGACCAGATGGATTGTAAAGAGGTATCAGGAACTGTCCGGTGAATTGGTTTCAGGAGCCAAGGATGTTGCAGACCGCTTCGAGACTGATTCTTCCGCGCAATGCCTGTTCAGGGAATATGGTCTCAGGCTGGCCCGCTTCTCCGCGGAAGTAATGGGCCGCTTCGGCAGCCATACCCTTGTCATCGGAGGCAATATTTCCCGCGCATGGCCATTGTTCTCCGAGGCTGCTATGAAGCAGTTTGAAAGACTCGGGTTCAATGCGGAAGTTCGTGTGTCAAAGCTTCTTGACAAGGCCGCCCTGGCCGGGGCAGCGTCCCTTTTCAAATAGGATATTTGTTTAATAATCAATTCAATATAATGTCGGAAATCAGAAAGACAACTCAGTATCTTATGCCGGTGAGCAAGAAGAAGCCGGGAGCGCTGGACTATGATATCTATCCGGTCCACGATCTTGGTGAAGGAACTGTCTCATCGGATTTCGGTGAACTTGCCGCCCGGATTTCAGGAGCCGGGACGGTGATTGTTGACGGGTACGTCGGAGTCAGGTTTGATGACTTTGCGACCAGTTTGAATGCGGCTCTTTCCGCCATCGGGGTCAAGGCCCTGTGGTGGAGTGTGGATGCTGCATTGAAGTCTCCGGAAGAGGTTGACAGGATGATTGAGCCTTATCTCGGAGGAGACGACCCTATTTTCGGATTCAGGACAAGCCTTTCGCTTGTGGATTTCTTCGATGGAGGGAAGCTTTCTTCCATCAAGCCTGATCCTGCTGCTCAACTTAACATCATCTATGGTCCTGGTGCCTCCCTTGCAGGCTGGGAAGGGACATTGATTTACCTTGACATCCCGAAGAACGAGATCCAGTTCCGTTCAAGGGCCGGCAGTGTGAAGAATCTTGGCGCAGCCGCCCCGGATGCTCCGAAGAAGATGTACAAACGCTTCTATTTCATTGACTGGGTGGTGCTCAACAGGCACAAGAAGGCATTGATGCCGAAGATTGACATTTTCGTGGATGCGCAGCGTGAGACTGAAATCACCTGGGCGGAGGGCAATGTTGTCCGCGCAGGGCTGGACAGGCTCGCTAAGAACGGCTTCAGGGTAAGGCCTTGGTTCGAGCCGGGAGCCTGGGGAGGTCAGCGTATCAAGGAGTTCATTGGGGACTTGCCACAGGATGTTCCTAATTATGCCTGGTCATTCGAGCTGATTGTACCGGAAAACGGTATTATTCTCAGCGGCGGGGACAAGATGCTCGAACTTTCGTTTGACTCCATTATGTACGAGGCCGGCCGTGACGTGGTCGGAGAGGAGTGCTACAGGGAGTACGGGGACGAGTTCCCGATCCGTCTGGACTATCTCGACAATTTCGACGGAGGCAATCTCTCGATTCAGTGCCATCCGCGCAAGGAGTTCATCCAGAAGAATTTCGGAGAGGTCCTGACCCAGGAGGAAACCTACTACATCCTGGACCACAAGCCGGGTGCGGAGGTCTATCTGGGATTCAAGGAAGACATTGTCCCTGAGGAGTTTGAGGCAGCATTGACAAAGAGTCACGAGACTGCAACCCCGCTTGACGTACAGAAGTACATCAATGCCGAGCCTGCGCAGAAGCACGGCCTCTACCTGATTCCTCCGGGAACCCTCCACAGCTCCGGACGCAACAACCTTGTCCTCGAAATCAGCACCACTCCGTACATCTTCACATTCAAGATGTATGACTGGATGGCTCTCGACCTGGACGGTCGCCCGAGACCTCTGAACATCAAGCGCGCTATGCAGAACCTTTATTTCGACCGCAAGGGCAAGCGCATTGCCGAGGAGTTCGTCTCACATCCGGCCCTTATTGGCAAGGGTGATGGCTGGGAGCACTGGCATCTCCCGACGCACGCAAACCATTCCTACGATGTGGAACGCTATGTGGTTGATACAGAGGTTGAAGTAAAGACAGAAGGCAAATGCCACGCCCTCAATCTTGTAGAGGGCAAGTCGGCCAAGGTCATTACCGAAGGCGGCATGACAATCGACCTTACATACGCCGAGTCCCTGGTCATTTCCGCAGCTGCGGGATCATACAGGATTGTGAACAACTCCGGCGAGAGAATAATGATGGTCAAGGCGTTTATGAAATAGCTCCGCTACTTGCATACTTAAACTGAAAAACTCTCAACTGAAAACTCTGAAAAACTGAACAAATTAATAACATCCATATCTATGAACTCATTGAAACTAAATGAACTATTCCACCGCCTGGGGAATTTCTCAAAGAGAATTCTCTCCGCAGTGGCATTCTTCATCTGCGCAGGGGCAATTCAACTGGCCTTTGCCCAGTCCGGGACCATCAAGGTGACAGGTAAGATTACCTGTGACGGAGAAGGGGTCATCGGAGCATCGGTAATGGTGAAAGGAACAAGCACCGGAACCGTGGCCGACATTGACGGCAACTACACCATCAACGCTGCATCTGATGCAGTATTGGTATTCTCAGCCATCGGCTATACCTCGACCGAGGTTGCCGTTGACGGACGCAATGTAATCAACGTTTCCATCAACGAGGAGGCCCTGAATCTTGCAGACGCAGTAGTCGTTGGTTATGGCGTGCAGAAGAAGGTCAACCTGACCGGCGCAGTGGCCAGCGTATCGACCGAGGAAATTGAAGGCAAGCCTATTGCCAATGTCCTGGAGGGTCTCCAGGGTACAACTCCTGGTCTCGTCATCCAGCAGGGATCATCCACTCCGGGAAGCGCTCCTTCAATCAACATCCGTGGTTACAACACCATGAACAACAACGACCCTCTCGTCATCATTGACGGTATCGAGGGCTCGCTCGCCAACCTCAACCCTTCCGACATTGAGCAGATTTCCGTGCTGAAGGATGCTTCTTCTACCGCAATTTACGGTTCCAGGGCTTCCAATGGTGTCATTCTCGTGACCACCAAGAAGGGCAGCGACGGCAAGGTTGAGGTCAATTACAACATGACCTACGGTATCCAGCAGGCTACCAAGCTGCCTACAGTCGTTGACTCCTGGGTATATGCCGAGCTCTACAATGAGGCAGCCGTGAACTCCGGACGTTCAGCCAAGTTCACAGCCGAGCAGATTGCCGACTTCAAGAACGGCGGTACCAACTGCAAGTGGATTGAGGAAATCTACAAGGACAAGGCTTCCCAGCAGTCCCACAATGTCTCCGTGACCGGCGGCAACGGCAACCTCTCCTACATGGGTTCCGTGGGATACATGAAGCAGAACTCTCTCTTCCAGGGCCCGAACTACGGTTATGACAGGTACAACGGACGCCTGAACGTGAGCCACAAGATGACCAAGAACTTCACGGTCAGCCTCACTTCCCAGTTCACCCGCAACAACATCAAGGACCACGCCTACTGGACAGAGTGGATTATCGAGGGCTGCAACCGTATGCCGGCCATCTATGAAATCAAGAACCCGGACGGAACATACAACTATCCTTCAGGTTCCAACTCCAACTCTCTCGAAAGGCTCGAGACCGGCGGATACCGCCGCAGCATCAATGATGACATAAGCGGAACAATCTCAGCAGACTGGCAGATTATCAAGGGCCTCAAGCTCTCCTTCTCAGGCGGTGCCCGCTATATCAACAACAACACCCACGAGAACAGGAAGGCTTCAGACAGCCCTCTCTCAGGCGACAAGGAAAACCATATCAGCGAGTCATTCAACCGCAATACCAAATATACTGCGACCGCGATGCTCTCATACAACACCACCATCAAGGAGCGTCACACAATCGGTGCCCTTGCAGGATACGGCTATGAGGGTGAGCACGCCAACTATTTCGGTACTACCCGTGTGACCGACAACCACGACTTCGACGTAATGGTCGGCAACATCAACGGTACTGACAAGCTCCCTATTTCCAACTACAGCGGTGCTTCAGACTGGTCACTGTACTCATTCTTCGCCCGTGTGAACTACAATTACGATGAGAAGTATCTCCTCGAGTTCAACCTCCGAAATGACTACTCCTCATATTTTGCAAAGGGCAATCGCTCAGGCGTATTCCCTTCACTTTCAGCCGGTTGGAGAATCTCCCAGGAGGAGTTCTGGGACAATATCCGCCCTTACGTTTCATCCCTCAAGCTCAGGGGCTCCTGGGGTCTTGTAGGTAACAACCGTATCGGTGCCTACCAGTATCTCCAGACAATCTCCGAAAGCCAGGGAATGGTCAGGGATGACAATTCCGTCCCTGCCGCAGGCTTCTCGTCAGCCAACCCTGGAATCAAGTGGGAGACCACCCAGATGGGCAACGTCGGACTCGATTTCGGTGTGCTCGGCGACAAGCTCACAGTCTCATTCGACTACTTCAACAACAGGACAAGGGACATTCTCGTGAACCTCTCCGTGCCTGGTATCTTCGGTAACGGTTCTCCGGTATCCAATGCCGCAGAAGTAAGGACCCAGGGATGGGAGCTTGCCATCAATTACAATTTCAAGACAGGCATTGTAAACCACAATATCTCCGGCAATGTTTCCGACAGCTGGAACAAGGTTCTCAGCACCAGGGGCAATGAGCTCCACTATGGATATGATGTTACCACCATCATCAAGGAGGGCTATCCTCTCTGGTCATACTACACTCTCCGCAGCGACGGTCTCTTCCAGAGCGACGAGGAGGCAGCCAGCAGCCCTCATCTCGTAGGTGTCGTGCCTAAGGCCGGTGACATCAAGTACATTGACAAGAACGGCGACGGCAAGATTGACGATGACGACCGCTTCGTGGTTGGCAATGACTTCCCTCGCTATACCTTCGGATTCAACTACAACCTCGAGGTCAAGGGATTCTACTTCTCAATGTTCCTCCAGGGCGTGGGCAAGAGAAGCCGCTGGATGCGCGGTGAGTCCGTGGAGGCATTCCACAACAACAATGAGGGTCCGGTTCTCGACTTCCACGTTGACAGATGGACTCCTGAGAACAGGAATGCTTCATACCCTCGTCTCACAATGGGTACTGAGTCCACCAACAACGCCACCAAGTCCGACTACTGGATCCAGAATGCGGCTTACCTCAGGGTCAAGAACCTCCAGGTCGGCTACAGCTTCCCTGAGGCAATGTTGAACAAAATCCGCTTCAAGGGCCTTCAGGTCTATCTCACCTGCGAGAATCCTTTCGTATTCTCAAAGATGAGGGGCGGATGGGATCCTGAGTACAATGCTGACGGTTCAGGACGTGCATATCCTGTAGCAAGAGTATATTCCGTCGGCCTTAATGTTAAATTTTAATTGTAGGAGACTGGAAATATGAAAAGGAAATTTTTTGCACTGACAACATTTGCAGGCATCCTGTTCGCTGCGTCTTCCTGCATCGGACTTGATACCGCACCATACGACAGGGAGACCGACCTCACCTATTGGAGCGAGAATGAAGGCGCCGCAGAGGCTGTTCTCAACAGCTGCTATATGTCAATGTACAGCGCATTCGAGGTCATTGAGGCCGAGGGTGCAAGTGACAATGCATACGTGAAGGGCCTGGGTACGACCCAGCCGGTTGCCAACGGCTCCCTCAGCACTGACAATTCATACGTCAAGGGTATATGGGACCACTACTATGCAAGCATCAGGATTTGCAACGAGCTGCTCAACAACATTGACAAGGTTCCGGCTCTCGCTGACGACCTCAAGGCAAGATACATTGCAGAGTGCAAGGCCCTGAAGGCATTGTTCTACTACGAGCTCTACACGAAGTTCGGCGATGTGCCTTATACCGATGCCGTCCTCTCGGTTTCAGAGAGTGAGACCATTTCAAGGACTGCCCGTGAAACTGTGAAGCAGACTGTTGTGGACATGCTTGAAGCAGCCATTCCTGATCTTCCTGAGTCATATCCTGTCGGCGAGAGGGGAAGAATTACCTCCGGTGCCGCCAAGATGATTCTTGCCAAGGTTCATATCTTCGACGGAGAGTGGGCTGAGGTCAAGAGGCTTACCCAGGAAATTATGGATTCCAAGGTATATTCACTTGTCGGATCCTATGAGGATGTGTTCAGCGTTGACAATGAGTACAACTCAGAAGTGATTCTCGATGTGCCTTATTCTCCGGTTCTCCGCGAGTGGAGCATGAGGGATGCAGGCTTCGTTCCGCCGTCCCTTGGAGGATACTGCAACATTGCCCCTACCCAGGAACTTGTTGACAGCTACATTATGCTGAACGGAAGGAAGATTACCGATGCCGCATCAGGCTACGACAGCTCCAATCCTTTCGCTGACCGCGACCCTCGTCTCGCCGCAACTGTCATCTATACAGGCAACAGCTACAAGATGGCTGACGGCAGCGACTACGTGGTTGACTGCGAGAATCCGGAGAGCCGTGACGCTTACGGCACTACTTCCGACGTTACCCCTACCGGTTACTATTTCAAGAAATGGTGGGATCCGAAGTACAGGCTCACTCTCTATTCCAGCCTGAATACTATCATCTTCCGCTATGCTGACGTGCTTCTCATGAATGCAGAGGCTCACGCCGAAAGCGGTTCCCTCAACAGCACCGTATGGGACAATACCATCGGCCTCATCCGCTCACGTGCCGGCTTCACCGCAAGCGCAGCTCTTGAATATGATTCAGCTGCCGACAATGTCGAGATTATCCGCAACGAGCGCAGGTGCGAGCTCGCATTCGAGGGCCACAGATACAAGGATATAATCAGGTGGAAGATTGCGGAGAAGGTTCTCAACGGCAATGTCCATGGTCTCTACACCGGCGCCGCCGTCGGAACTGACAACGGTTATGTAATCGTGGAGAAGAGAAACTTCGACCCTGCCAAGCATTATCTCTGGCCAATCCCACAGAAAGACAGGGACCTCAACAAGAATCTCGATCAGAACCCTAACTGGTAATCAAGATGAAAAAGAAATTATTATTCATAGCAGCAGCCGTTCTCGGCATTGCCGCCGGCTGCCAGAAATATGAGCTCAATACGGATTTCACAATGCCGACTGAGCTGGAATCAGCTTCCAATGTGATTCTGGATGTCACCTCTTCCAAGACTGTGGTTCTCTCCTGGAACGGTGGCGGCGCCGAGGACGGAGGTATCCTCCTCTACAATGTCATCTTCGACAAGAAGGGCGGAGACTTCTCGGAGCCTCTTGCCACAATGCCGAGCGACCTCGGGGCAAGGAATACATTGACTCTCACCCACGCCCAGCTCAACACTCTCGCCCGCAAGGCAGGTGTGAAGCCAAACGAGACCGGCTCCTTCATCTGGACCGTAACAGCATCCAGGGGAGGCGTGACCAAGACTTATGACGGATATGCCGACCTCAGCGTCATCCGCGGAGAGGGCATTGACAATATCCCT
>JBJEBP010000095.1:0-3125 GCA_051870135.1 Candidatus Cryptobacteroides sp.
TCTTTCATAAAGAACTGTCTATCTTATTTGTTTGCAGGCGAGATGCCCGGTCAATGCCCGGCATGACGAAAACGAAGTAAGATAAAACTGTACGATATGCGGATAATCATTTCAAATTACGTGATATACTGTGTCGAGTCCTCATATTGTGGAATGCCTTACCGCACTGTTTTTTTCATCAGAAAAAACCGTATATTTGCCATTGCCCATTTTCTGTCATTGATGGGGAATGTGGCCTCTCTGTCATCCCGACGGAGCGCAACTTCTTTCTGTCATCCCGACGGAGCGAAGCGATTGGAGAGATCTTTAAAATAACATAACTAATAACACGATGAATTATCCGAAAATAGGCATCCGCCCAACCATAGATGGTCGCCAGGGCGGAGTCAGAGAGTCATTGGAAGAGAAGACAATGGCATTGGCACAGGCCGTGGCCGACCTCATCAGCGGCAACCTGCGCAACGGCGACGGCTCCCCGGTGGAATGCGTAATCGCTGACTCTACCATTGGCAGAGTAGCCGAAGCAGCCGCCTGCGCCGAAAAATTCGAAAAGTGCAATGTCGGCTCCACCATTACCGTAACCTCCTGCTGGTGCTATGGCTCGGAAACAATGGATATGCATCCGACTTGGCCTAAGGCCGTCTGGGGATTCAACGGAACAGAGCGTCCCGGAGCAGTTTATCTCGCCGCCGTCCTTGCCGCGCACGCACAGAAAGGACTCCCTGCATACGGAATCTACGGCCACGACGTCCAGGACATCACAGACAATTCAATACCGGCCGACGTGGCCGAAAAAATCCTCCGCTGGGCCCGTGCGGCACAGGCTGTGGCCACTATGAGGGGCAAGTCCTACCTCAGTTTCGGCTCCGTGTCAATGGGAATCGCCGGCAGCATCGTGGACCCGGACATGTGGCAGGAATACCTTGGAATGCGCAACGAGCAGGTGGACCAGACCGAGATTCTCAGGCGTATGGACGAGGGCATCTACGACAAGGAAGAATACGAGAGGGCATTCGAATGGGTGAAGAAATACTGCAAGGTCAATGAGGGCTGGGACAAGAACCGTACAGAGAAGCAGAAGACCCGTGAGCAGAAGGACCAGGACTGGGAGTTCGTTACCAAGATGTATCTGATAATGAGAGACTTGATGAAGGGCAACCCGAAACTACGCGAGATGGGATTCAAAGAGGAGGCCCTCGGTCACAATGCCATTGCCGGAGGCTTCCAGGGACAGCGCCAGTGGACCGACTGGAAACCTAACGGAGACTTCGTGGAGGCTCTTCTCAACACCCAGTTCGACTGGAACGGCTTCCGTGAGTCCATTGTACTCGCCACAGAAAACGACTCCCTGAACGGACTCGCAATGCTCTTCGGCCATCTCCTGACCAACAAGGCAATGATTTTCAGCGATGTACGTACATATTGGAGTCCTGAGGCGGTGAAGAGAGTGACAGGAAAGGAACTCACCGGCATTGCCAAGGGCGGATTGATACATCTCATCAATTCCGGAGCGACCACTCTGGACGGCAATGGCTATGCCACTGACGCTGAGGGCCGTCCGGTGATGAAAGAATGGTGGAATCTAACCGAAAAGGACAGAGAGGAGATTCTCAAGCATACCGACTGGCTGCCGGCTGACAGGGATTATTTCAGGGGCGGCGGATATTCCAGCCACTTCCTGACCCGCGGGGGAATGCCTGTGACAATGATCCGTATCAACAGGGTGAAGGGCCTTGGACCTGTCCTCCAGCTCGCCGAGGGTTGGACTGCCGACCTTGACCCGGAGATTCACAAAGGACTTGATACACGTACTGACCCTACCTGGCCGACCACCTGGTTCGTGCCGCGCCTGGATGAGCGAAAAGACTGCTTCAAGGATGTCTATTCGGTGATGAACAACTGGGGAGCCAACCACGGGGCCATTGCCTACGGTCATATCGGAGCCGACCTCATCACGCTCTGCTCAATGCTCCGCATCCCTGTATGCATGCACAATGTGGCCGACGAGGACATTTTCCGTCCATCCTGCTGGAATGCGTTCGGAATGGACAAGGAGGGTGCCGACTTCAGGGCCTGCGCCAATTTCGGACCGCTGTATAAGTAATATTCAATGAAAGAAAAAACACCGATTCTGAGCAAGGACGGGGTCAGCTATCTGGTCCCGTTCGTGCTCATAACATTCTGCTTTGCTCTCTGGGGCTTCGCCAATGACATCACCAATCCGATGGTCAAGGCATTCTCGAAGATATTCCGGATGAGCGTAACCGACGGAGCCCTCGTCCAGGTGGCCTTCTACGGCGGTTATTTCGCCATGGCTATACCTGCGGCCCTCTTCATCAGGAAATTCTCCTACAAGTCCGGCGTACTCGTTGGACTTGGCCTGTACGCATTGGGAGCATTCCTGTTCTGGCCAGCCGAGATGACTGGCTCCTACTATCCGTTCCTCATCGCATATTTCATAATGACCTGCGGACTCTCGTTTCTGGAGACATCCTGCAACCCCTTCATTCTCTCAATGGGACCGGAGGAGACTGCTACCCGCCGCCTGAACCTCGCCCAGAGTTTCAATCCCTGCGGCTCTCTCCTGGGAATGTTCGTGGCAATGAATTTCATCCAGAACAGGCTTGACCCGATGAGCAGCGCGGACAGGGCTCTCCTCTCCCCGGAGGAGTTCGAGATAATGAAACACAGCGACTTGAGCATTCTCATTGCCCCTTATCTCGCCATTGCGCTGGTCATTGCGGTGATGTTCGTCATAATCTTCCTGACCAGGATGCCGAAGAATGCCAACAGCGGAGTGAACACCGGCTTCAAGGCGACGGTCAAGCGGCTTTTCGCCCGGAAATCCTACCGTGAGGGTGTTCTGGCGCAGTTCTTCTACGTCGGAGCGCAGATAATGTGCTGGACATTCATCATCCAATACGGCACGAGAGTCCTCGTCGGGACAATGCCAAACGGCTTCGAGAGAGGAATTCTGTCAATGCTGGGGCAGCCGTCCGAAGGCATTCTCTCCGAGAAGGCGGCCGAAGTCCTCTCGCAGGGCTACAACATCATTGCAATGCTGTTCTTCGTCCTGTCCCGCTTCATCTGCACATATCTCCTGAAATATCTGAGGCCGGGCCGTA
>JBJEBP010000096.1:0-3125 GCA_051870135.1 Candidatus Cryptobacteroides sp.
CCGTTGTCCGGCTGGGAAATGAGGAGGGTGTCAAGGTTCACTCCAAGTGCCTTTGCATAGGATCTGTCGAATGCATGCTCCGCGTCAATCATTGCCGCAATGCCTCCGAGTTTCTGGGCCTGGGCGATGGCGTGGATGGCGAGAGTGGTCTTTCCGCTGGATTCCGGACCGTAAATCTCGATGATTCTTCCTCTCGGATATCCGCCGATACCGAGAGCGTGGTCAAGTGCGACTGAGCCGCTTGGTATGACCTGGTGCTCGTCCCATTGTGGCTGATCTCCCAACTTCATGATCGTGCCTTTCCCATAGTCTTTCTCAATCTTGTCGATCGTTGCCTGCAGTGCCTTGAGCTTTCCGGCGTCAATGGCTCCTGCATTGCCTTCCATAACTGCTTCTTTAGCCATAATGTAGTTTTTTTTAATTATTATTGCGGTTTATGCCGCAGTCTTTGCAAAGTTAGAAAAAACGGGACAATACGAAAGAAAAAATTGATTAAATTTGCTTGCTGCATTGTCAGGAAAACAAATGATGGAATGAACGCCGTTTTTATGAAAAAGAAATTATTGGGAAAGACACCCGGGGAACTCAGGGACGTGGCTGTGGAATGCGGCCTGCCTCCTTATGCAGGGGGACAGATTGCGCAGTGGCTGTACAAGAAGAGGGTGCGCAGTATTGACCAGATGACGAACATCTCCAAGGCGGGACGGGAGAAGCTCTCGGAACGCTATGAGGTGGGTGCAGTGGAATATGCCGATTGCCAGACTTCTTCCGACGGGACCAAGAAATATCTCTTCCCGGTTACCTGCTCCTGGTCAGCGGAGCCGGGGGCCGTGGAGTCAGGGAATTCCGGGAGGGTGGAATCCAGCTGCGTCGAGGCGGTAATGATTCCGGACCAGGACAGGAAGACATTGTGCGTATCCTCCCAGGCGGGCTGCAAGATGGGATGCCGCTTCTGCATGACAGGCCGGCAGGGCTTCCACGGCAATCTCTCCGCCGCCGACATTCTCTCCCAGTTCATATCCGTGGACGAGTCCGGGGAACTGACCGGAACTGTCTTTATGGGAATGGGGGAGCCTCTGGACAATTATGAGAATGTCAGGAGGGCTATAGAAGTGCTTACTGCCGACTGGGGCTTCGGCTGGAGCCCGAAGAGGATAACATTGTCCTCGGTAGGAGTCATTCCCCAGCTCCGACGCTATCTGGACGAGACAAAATGCCATCTGGCCATCAGTCTCCACAATCCTTTCCCGGACGAGAGGGCGGGGATGATGCCGGTCCAGAAGGCTTACGATCTGGGAGAAATACTTTCGCTCATAAGAAAATACGATTTCACGGGACAGAGAAGGGTGAGCTTCGAGTACACTATGTTTGCGGGCTGGAATGACGACAAGAGGCACGCTGATGCACTTGTCCGCCTGCTTTCCGGGCTTGAATGCCGGGTGAACCTGATTCGCTTCCACCGTATTCCGGATTTCCCGTATGACACTTCAGCCGACAAGGTAATCGAGATGTTCAGGGACAGGCTGAACCGGGCGGGGATAATGTCCACAATCAGGGCATCCCGTGGCGAGGACATTCTCGCAGCCTGCGGCATGCTTGCAGGTAAACATTCCAAAATGTCTACATTATGAGAAGGTTACTGTCAGGATTGATACTTGCCGCGGCAATGTCGCTTGCGGTGCTTCCGGCCATTGCCGATACCGGGCCGGGGACTCGTCCGAAGATGAATCTCAGCGATTATTGCATTGACCCCGTGGCCGATTCTATATCAATGTCGGAATTCAGGGCATATCTTGACAGTATCAGGAGGGAGAGGCCTACCGTAGCCCTTGTGCTTAGCGGAGGAGGTGCGAAGGGGGCTTCACACATTGGCGTAATACATTATCTCGACTCTTTGAAAATTCCTGTGGACGTAGTCCTGGGAACGAGTATGGGAGGACTTGTGGGTGCATTGTATTCCCTTGGATACTCTGCCGGCGAGATGGATTCGCTGATTAGGAAAATTGACTGGAACATAGCCTTGGGCGACAAGGTGCCAAGGAGTTACGTGTCCTATTCCCAGAAGAAATACAAGGAGAAGGTCCTGCTCTCATTCCCGTTCTATTATGCGAAGCAGGACTATCTTGACAGAAAGGCTGCGGAAAGGGGATATGAGAGCCCGGACCACCGTCACGGTGACCTTCATTTGAGCGCCGGGAAGGATGATGCGACTTCGGTATTGAAGGACAATCTGATCAGCAGCCTGCCTTCAGGCTTCGCATACGGGCAGAATGTGAACAATCTTCTGAGTTCATACACTGCCGGTTACCAGGATGATATGGACTTCATTGATTTGCCGGTGCCGTTTGTCTGCGTCGCTACTGACATGGTGACGGCAAGGCCGAAGATATGGTATAGGGGAAGCCTGAAAACTGCAATGCGCTCCACCATGTCGATTCCGGGCGTATTCGCTCCGGTAAAGGTGGACGGGATGGTGCTGGTGGACGGAGGTATGAGAAACAATTATCCGGCTGACATTGCCCGGGAGATGGGTGCCGACATCATCATTGGGGTGGACCTTTCATCCGGCTATCGTTCATACAGCAGCCTCAATGACCTCAGGGACATCCTTTCACAAGGCGTGGACATGTTGGGCAGGGAAGCCTACGAGAAGAATGTGAATATCCCGGACGTGACCATAAAGCCGAGTCTTCCGGAATACAATATGATGAGCTTCGATGCCAAGAGCATTGATGTGATAATCAGGAGGGGAAGGGAAGCTGCGGAGGCCGTCGCCGGGCAGCTGGATAGTATCAGGACGCTTACGGGTGCCAGGGAGAAGCATCTTGGAAATGAGAAGGCCATCGACCTCGGTACAAGCCCAGTCCTGGTTTCTAAAATTGAAATCACCGGGGTTTCAGACAATGAGTCCCGATACCTGATGAGCAAGCTGAAGATAAGGCCGGCTGACTACCTTTGCCGGGAAGATATCGAGGATGCCGTGGCAACTATCTTCGGTACAGGGGCTTTCGACTATGTGACATACGAGATGGAGGGGACGGAGGAGCCGTTCAATCTCCTGTTCCATTGCCGCAGGGGGCCGGTGCACCAGTTCGGAATAGGAGGGCGTCTGGATTCCGAGGAGG
>JBJEBP010000097.1:0-3104 GCA_051870135.1 Candidatus Cryptobacteroides sp.
ACAGAGGCTCTCAGTGAGGCCGGATACTATGTCGGATATACCACCAAGGGCTGGGGACCGGGCAATCCGGGGATGAAGGACGGCAAGAAGAGGTTGCTCACGGGCAAGGCATACAACAAGCGCAAGGCAGAGAAGCCTACACCGCAGATCAATGCCAGCGACTATGCCGCCAATTTCAATGATTTTCTCGACGATGCCGGAGATGGGCCTTGGTTCTTCTGGTACGGTTCCCGGGAGCCGCACCGGGCATACGAGTACGGAAGCGGAATCAGCAAGGGCGGGAAGAGCCTGGATATGATTGACGAGGTGCCGGGCTTCTGGCCTGACAATGATACTGTTCGTACGGATATGCTGGACTACGCCTACGAGATCGAGCATTTCGACGACCATCTCGGCAGAATGCTCAAGGAATTGGAAGACAGAGACTTGCTGCACAATACCATAGTGATAGTCACGGCCGATAACGGGATGCCTTTCCCCCGGAGCAAGGGCAACAATTACGAGTATTCCCATCATCTTCCGCTTGCGATAATGTGGCCTGACGGGGTGAGGAAGCCGGGCAGGGTGGAGAAAGGCTTCGTCAGTTTCGTGGACATTGCCCCGACATTGCTCGAAGCCGCAGGCGTGACTGAGCCAGGGATGGAGATGACGGGGCGAAGTTTCCTCGCCAACATCAGGGGACGGGACCGTTCCACCGGCCGTGAGACATTGCTGTTCGGCAGGGAAAGGCACGACAATGGCCGCCCCGGCAACCAGGGTTATCCTATCCGCGGCATCCGCAGGGGAGACTGGCTGCTACTCTGGAATATGAAACCTTGGCTCTGGCCCGCCGGCAATCCCGAGACAGGCTATAGGGATATGGATAGTTCTCCGACCAAGTCGCTGGTTCTCAATATGATGCGTGATGGTATCGACAGCTCCTTCTGGAAAATGTCAATGGGTATGAGGCCTGAGTATGAACTTTACAATGTGAATGCCGACCCGTATTGCCTGTGCAATGTGGCACAGGACAATGCTGACCTGGTGACCGCACTCAAGTCGGAACTGGAATCGGCTCTCAAGTCGCAGGATGATCCGCGTATGGGCGATGACGGCGACATCTTCGACCGCTATCCTTTCGATGTCCCGACCAAGGCCAATGTTTACGAGGACGTGGTCTCCGGCCGGATGCCTGAGCCGTGGAAGAATTCCAACTGGGTCAAGCGTTCCGACTATCCCCGTACTCCCGGCTCTTTGTAGTCCCAAACTGAAAACAGCCACCTACGCCCAGGCATCGAAGCGTCCGTCGTCATCCGGAAACTCGTCCGGGTCCTCTACGAGAGGAAGATAATATTGCTCAATCTCGGCGGCGTAGGCTGTCAGGAAGCCGTGCCGGTAGGCATCCACGACCTTGTCCAGCATGTCACTGCAGCCGAGCCGCAGCGCACGGATTTCGTATTCGTGCTGCCTATCCGGGTCCTGGCCGCCGGGATAATTGCCTTCCTCAATCATTGTCGCCAGAAGCTGGTAGCTCATTGCATCGCGATGAATTGCCCCTCGGCTCAGCCAGAATGCTGCCTTTCCGCAATCCCTCTCGAATCCGTATTCCCCGTAGTAGTAATTGTTGCCAAGTAAACCTGCCGCAGTCGCATCACCGAGCCTGTAGGCTATCTCAAGGTCATATTTGATGGAGTGGGTGACCTTCTTCTGCAATTCCTCGTCATAGTTCTCGAATGCCTCCTGCTTCACGGCCAATTGTATCCCCTCGAATGCTTCGGCGCACATCAGTTCCTGCCCGCGGGTAATTATCTCCTCGAATTTCTCCGTGTCGGTGATATTTAAGTTCTCGTCGAAACAGGCCTCGATTGCATAGAGAATACAGGCTCCGGGATCACCCTCGTCCAGGCCCTTCTTGAACCACAATGCCGCATCTTCCTTTCCGGCGGCCTGCGCCACGCTTCCCATCAATGTATAATATTGAGGGTCAATGTAATAGTCCTTGGACTCCTGGAGGAATTTGCACATCATTGCCAATGCCTTCCCGGGGTCGGCCTCCAATCCTCCGTTGCCGTAGGTGATGTCCCGGATAGTCTGCTGCATTGCCAGATGGCTGTCCTCCGCGGCGGCCCTGTCCCGCTCCCGCACGTAACGTCCCCGGTCCACAATCCCGAAGTCTCCGTCCCGCCACATATAGGCCAGGCACATCCTGGCATCGGCAATGCCGCCTTCCGCTGCCTTCCGGTAATATTCCTCGGCAATGTCGCAGGAGTTGCTCTCCGGGGCAACGCAGTCGTTGTACCTGGCCCAGAGATATTGCATCCAGACATTGCCGGCCTCGGCGCCCTCCTTCATTGTATCCGGATGGATTCCTGTCAGGTAGACATTGAACTTTGAACGCAGAATCTGGCAGAACAATGCCCGGGCACCGGCGCTTTGGTCAAGATGCGGGATGATAAGTTTGAGTGCTTCTTCGACTTTGCGGGATTTCATCAGGCTGATGACATCCCTGGAGGGGAATTCTTTGGTTTGCATTGGCATTCTTAATTTGGGTTCTCTTGCGGGGCAATATACGAATTTAAGTTTTTATTTGTATATTCGCCATGCCATTATTTGTCAAAGGATTGCTGAATTTTTTCACAATCCATTTCGCATAATCAAGTGCTGCAGGCACATGTATAGCTTCACTAAAATTTTGAAATAACCATGAGCGTGTATTCTATATGGATATGCTCCCGAATGTCATACTTAATCCGGACGATGCGCCAATGTTGACAGCGCAAGAATTACAGAATGCAATTCCTTCATTTGACTGGACTGGTGGCCATTCCGGCCGCCTGCTTTCACAGGAAGATGCAAGGAAACTGGAGACATTATGGGCAGACTTCCTGAAGAATAATGAAGACCGCATTGATGGGGAGACATTTAACGTCAACAGGCATGTCACTTTTGATCATTTGTAATCCCAGCGTGGAGGGTGCCACCATTTTACATTGGACCATCCACGATAAGCGCCCAAAGCGTGGAGGGTGCGTTTCGAGAAGATTCATAGTCAGCCGGGCATGGCGCTATGTGCAATAAGATGCTCTGTACTAATTGGGGATAATCAGTTTGCACTTTCAGAATTT
>JBJEBP010000098.1:0-3085 GCA_051870135.1 Candidatus Cryptobacteroides sp.
TCTTGCGAAGGCCCACGTATATGCTGTCGCAAGAATGCTTGACGGCAAGATGGAGAAGGATTATGAAATCTTCAATATCGGCACAGGCCGCCCTGTATCGGTTCTCGAGCTGGTGAACGCCTTCGAGAAAGTGAACGGCATCAAGCTGAACTACAAGTTCGCACCTCGCAGGGCCGGAGACGTGACAGCCATCTGGGCCGACCCGTCACTGGCCAATGAGAAACTGGGCTGGAAGGCCGAGCGCTCCGTGGAAGACACGCTGGCAGCAGCCTGGGCCTGGGAAAAGCGAATCAACGGGAAATAGCAGCAGCTCCCGGCTGAAGGCCGGGGGGGCTTATCCCTTGAAGAGAGTCCTCACGAGGGCCGGAACATCGGAAACCCTAAGGATTTCAATGCCGGACGGAGGATTGTCAAGCGAGGAATAAGAAGACACATAGATTTTCCTGAATCCAAGACGTGCCGCTTCGGTGACACGTCTTTCTGTTTGGTTTACAGGACGTATCTCGCCGCTGAGGCCGACTTCTCCGGCAAAGCAGACATCGGAAGGAATGGCGAAATCGAAGTTGGAGGACAGCACGGCGCAGATAACGGCAAGGTCACAGGCCGGGTCGGACACCCGCATTCCTCCTGCTATATTGAGGAAGACATCCTTCATGTTGAGCTTGAAGCCGGCTCTCTTCTCAAGTACGGCCAGCAGCATATTGAGCCTCCTGACATCGAAACCGGTGGCTGAACGCTGGGCGGTACCGTATGCAGCCGTACTCACAAGGGCCTGCACTTCGAAGAGGAATGGTCGGAGGCCGTCCAGCATTGCACATACTGCCGTGCCGCTGAGCCCTTCCTCGTGCATCGGAATCAGTATTTCGGAAGGATTTGTGACTTCCCGGATACCTGCCCCGGTCATTTCGAACACGGCTAGCTCGGAGGTGGAGCCGAAACGGTTCTTGATGCTTCGGAGAATCCGGTAGGAGCCCTTGTTGTCACCCTCGAACTGGAGCACCACGTCCACGATGTGTTCCAGAATCTTCGGACCGGCGATGTAGCCGTCCTTGGTGATATGGCCAATGAGGATGACCGGGATGCCGGTACATTTGGCGAAATGGAGGAGCATAGCGGTGACCTCCTTGATTTGGGAAACGGAGCCGGCAGAGGACTCGACATTGGCCGAGAACATCGTCTGGACTGAATCCACGACCATGAGATCCGGCTTCAGGGTATCCGCCTGGGCAATGATGCTGCTGATATCCGTCTCGCTGAAAATGAAGCAGTTGGAGTCATCTCCGCCAAGTCTGTCGGCTCTCATCTTTACCTGCCTGGCGCTTTCCTCGCCTGACACGTAGAGGGTCTTCAGCCCAGGGGAATGAAGGGGAATCTGGAGGGAAAGGGTGGATTTTCCGATGCCCGGCTCACCGCCAATGAGGACGAGGGAGCCTCTGACAATGCCGCCTCCGAGTAGTCTGTCCACTTCCCGGAGTCCGACCGAGATCCTGACTTCGGAGGTGGTGTCAATTTCCTTGAGATGCACCGGACGGCGGACCTGGTCCCCCGGCATTGGCCTGGAGGCAGGCTGCCTGCCAGTCGCCACTGTCTGCTCCACCATTGTGTTCCACTCTCCGCAGGCGGGACAGCGTCCCATCCATTTCGGGCTTTCATTGCCGCAACTCGTGCAGAACCATATTTTCTTCTCCTTCACTGATGCCATATCCAATGTTTTCCCAAAGATAACGTTTTTCAAGGAATCTGAGCCGGAAAGATATCCAAAGATGACGCAACTTATTGTTTGAGGGTTCCAAAACAAAAAAAAGCAGCATCTTGAGTTACCTCAAGGTACCGCATTTCTGAAATGAATAATCGAACTGGATTATTCAGCGCAAGCAGCGCAGCTGTCAGCACAAGCAGCACAGCTATCAGCGCAAGCAGCACAGCTGTCAGCGCAAGCAGCGCAGCTGTCAGCGCAAGCAGCGCAGCTGTCGCAGCAAGCCTTGGTCTCTACGGCAGCCTCCTCAGCAGGAGCCTCAGAAGCCTTCTTTCCGCAGTTTCCGCAAGAAGCAGCAGCAACCATAAGGGCAACTACTGCGAAAGACATAAATACCTTTTTCATTGTCTGTACACTAAAAAACTGATTAAACATACGTTCAGGGCGCAAAAGTACATAGATTTTTAGAATATGCAAAGAAAATTGTCATTATTCTATAAAAAATCGTAAAAGACTCATTATTAAATCTTTTTAAATGACTAATCATAGGGTTATGACGGGAAATAAATGCTTTTGGGGCGGCCGCGCTTACAGATTGTAAGCCGGACCGCCCCTGGGGCCAGATCCCCGGTCACGCCGGGGATGACGTAATGGTACGGGGATGGGGCGATAATTACTTCACAGGGATAGTAATGGAGGCGGTGTAGAGCCGGCGCGGATCCCCGAAGAGGGCGCAGCTGTTCACCACATCCTCGAAACGGCGTTCCGGACAGCCGCGCCAGACACGCCTGCCGTTCAGGTTCACCGTCACCTTGCTGTCGAGGTCCAGGAGTTCGTCACAGAGATATATTGTGACTGTCCCGCCCTTGGCCGGATGACAGGTCTTGTCGAACTTCATTTCAATGCCATATACAGAATCAGTCTGGGTGGTAGTATATTCGACATCATTTACATTGATATTCACCACATTACCCTCAATTGTCATCTCATAGTGGCGGCGAAGCCCATTCCCGAGTCCAGGCTCCTCGACGGAAAGATTGTAGAAGCAGTTGCGCTTGTTGCCGTCCATCTCGAAATTTTCCCAATTCACATAATGCGGATACGGGTTGCGCACGAAATCCTTGAGCCACGGGGTCGTGTTGAAATAGCCGACATTATGATGGTCAGCCCCCTGCACCAGCTCAATATTGTGGACATAGTATCCCGGATGCTCCTTCTCGAAGCGGTCGAACTCATCCTTGGTGTAGCCGGTGAGGATATCCCTGTAGAACATCTTGTCCTCCGTGCCGGTACGGAAGGAGAATGCAATGTTGGCGCAGTTCTCCACCGGTGCGTTCTTCAGCGGCTCGCCACCTGCAATAGGGCCTGCACCTGCCAGATAATCAGCAT
>JBJEBP010000099.1:0-12850 GCA_051870135.1 Candidatus Cryptobacteroides sp.
ACCCAAGACCCACAGCTTAGAAGGCTGTTGCTCTATCCAGCTGAGCTACCGAACCATCATTATTTGCGGAATGAAGCCGCCCGCCGAGAAGCGGACTGCAAATATAGCAATAATTTGAATAATGTCAATGATTATTGCCAAGTTATCCGCATTTTTCAGAATAAAATAGTATCTTCGTCTTGAAAAGAAACACTTCAAAATGAAAAATACAGCACTTATTACAGGAGCCACGAGCGGCATCGGAGAAGCCTGCGCCAGGAAATTTGCGGAGGAAGGTTTTGATGTAATCATCACGGGGCGAAGGGAGGACAGGCTTGAGTCCCTCGGCAATGAGCTCGCAGACAAAGGTGCAAGGGTGAAGGCCCTTGTGTTCGATGTCCGGGATGCAGAAGCGGCCCGGAATGCAATTGACAGTCTCGGCGAAGAGTGGGCCAGCATTGACGTACTCGTCAACAATGCCGGTCTCGCCCTCGGCCTTGACAAAGAGCATGAAGGCAGTCTTGAAGACTGGAACACAATGATTGACACCAACATAAAGGGACTCTTGACAATGACAAGGCTCATCGTCCCGGGAATGGTTAAGCGCAACAGCGGCCACGTCATAAACATCGGCAGCGTTGCCGGGGATGCCGCATACGCATGCGGCAATGTCTATTGCGCCACCAAAGCCGCAGTCAAGACTATCACCGACGGACTGAGGATAGACCTTGCTGATACAGCCGTCAGGGTCACCAACATCAAGCCGGGACTGGTCGAGACCGAGTTCAGCAAAGTACGCTTCCACGGAGACGGGGACAGGGCGGACAATGTTTACAAGGGCATCAAGCCGCTGACCGGAGCGGACATTGCCGATGTCGTCTATTATGCGGCATCAGCACCCGCCCACGTCCAGATTGCAGAGGTCCTCGTATTGGCCACACACCAGGCCAGCGGCTCCGTCGTTTCCAGAGTGCAATAAAAGCAGAGCCAGCTCCGGCAGCCGAAGGCCATCATTCAGTCACCAGCTTTCCCGTGGCACGAAGATAATCCGTGACACAGATACGGGTCTGGGTGATGGCCTCAATGAGATTGCTGTGCGATTGATGCCACTGTGACTGGGCCTCCAGAAGGTCCGAAAGAGTCGCCATCGAGGCATCGTACCGGTTCTTCATCACCCTGAGATTCTCATCTGCCTCAGCCATTGCGGCCTCCGCTGTCTCCAGGAGCATATAGCTGTCATTCAGGTTCATAGAAGCCTGGTTCGCTTCGAGAGTGAGAAGTTTTTCATTCTTCTGGAGATCCAGCAGGGCATTGTCCACGTCAATCTTGGCCTTGCGGACCTTGTTGTAATTCTGCCCCCATTTGAAAATCGGGACGGAGAACGACAGCATTGCGGTGCCAAGGCCCTGGCCCATTTTCGCAAGCCTGTGTCCGGCCACAATCTTTCCGCCGGCATAAAGCGGCTGGGTAAGGGTAATGCCCGCCAGATATGTCCCCCTCATTATCAATTCCATACCGCTCATCTCGGTGTCCGGGGCGACAAAGACCGCACTTGCGGACGCATCGAACGCAGGAAGAAATCCGGAGAATGCAATCTTGCGGTCCAATCCCGCCTGCGCATAAGCATTTTCACTTTTCTGCAAATCCTCGCTTGCAGCCAATGCCATATCCCGGCATTTCTGCTGGTCGAGATAAAGTGTACCGTCCGGAAGATCGATTGCTTCAATCCTGGATTCAATGTCGGATATTCACCTTGGCTGGGGTCGCATCAGGATTGTCCCCGTCCGGGTCACATTCCGCCTCAATGGACCTCCTCCCGTTAATGCGCGTGATATAATTGACCCGGGGGCCAAGCACAATGCTGTCCGTGACATTGGACATAGGCACGGCCCTGAACATCTTGTCCTGCAAGTCTTCCCTGGCCTTCCCTGACATCATTGCGACGGCAGGATCAAGATCAGGCGAATGTACATTCAGAGTACTCCAGACCGGGATATCCTCCACCCGGGAAATGCGGGAGCCATCCTGGTTGCGGACCTGCATATTGACAATCAGCATCTTGTCCTTCTCATTCAGCACACCCACCGGCAGGCCCTCTCCGGTCGCCTGCACGGCATTGCCCACATCTCCGCGGCTAATCCCGCTGCGCCGGGCATCCTGAAGATTGAACTCTGCCTCAAAAGACTTTGCCATAGCCATCCAGCTGTTCTGGACGGAATACGGGTCCACGTATCGGCTTTCCTTCATGATCCCTTCCACTTCAGCGCTCAATTTTCTCAGGACGGCCGGGTCCGGACCGGTAATTTCCAATTCCACGGTATGTGAGGTCGCCACGGAGAAATTGTATTTCCTGATACGGATGAGGCCCTTAAAAAAACACACGAAATATTTTGAAAATTATTGGCAGCTTGCTATTTTTGCACCCGTGTTTGACAGTTGTGTCAGACTATAATGTCAAAACAACGCCAATATGTTGAGAGCAGGAATAGATATCGGATCCACCACATTGAAAACCATCCTTTTGGAGGATAACGAGCCGGACAAGGTCATTTACGAAACCTACGTCAGGCACCACACCAAGGTCAGGGATTGTCTGGAAAGGTCAATCGAAGAGATAATGAGGTTGACCGGAAACAGGGAAATGAGCCTGTGTATGACCGGTTCCGTTGGAATGGGCATTGCCGAGCACATGCAACTTCCTTTCGTACAAGAAGTTGTAGCCGCAACAAACTTTATCCGCAAGACAAGGCCGGAGGCTGGGACATTGATTGACATAGGGGGCGAAGATGCAAAGATTGTATTCCTGGAGAACGGAAGGGCAGGTGAAATGTACATGAACGGGAACTGTGCCGGAGGAACCGGAGCATTCCTGGACCAGATGGCCGCGCTTCTCGACGTGTCGGTCGTGGAACTGGGAAAACTTGCGGAAAAAGCATCCCGGAAATATCCCATCGCCTCCAGATGCGGTGTCTTCTGCAAGACTGATATCCAGAACCTTATTGCGAGAAACATTCCGAAGGAGGACATTGCGGCATCCATCTTTCACGCAGTGGCCGTGCAGACAGTCACGACACTGTCCCACGGCAACAGAATACAGACCCACGTGGTCCTGGGCGGTGGTCCTTTCAAATTCATCCCGGCGCTCAGGAAGGCTTTCTCCGAATACCTTGGAATACCTGAGAACGAATTCCTGGTTCCCGGGAAGGCCAATCTCATGACGGCATACGGAACTGCGATGGCTGATGAAGCAGGCCTGGTGACACCGGAAGAATTATTGCAGCGGTTGCAGAATTTGACGGAAGCACAAAGGTCATCCGGGCGACAAAGACTTGAGCCCTTGTTCAAGGACAGGGAGGAATACGAAAAATGGAGGTCTGGAAAATCTACGAACGACTTCGCCTGCGGGACTTTGGAGCCTGGTAAAACCGAAGCCTATATCGGCATAGATTCCGGCTCTACAACCACGAAGATAGCCGTACTCGACAAAGAAAAACGGTTGCTTTTCACCTATTATGCGGATAATCGCGGTGACCCTGTCGGCACAGTCAGGAAGGGTCTCGAACAGTTGTCTGCCCAATGCGCTGATATTGGTACGGAACTGATATTCAGGGGCTCCTGTTCAACAGGATATGGCGAGGACCTGATAAAGGCTGCTTTCGGGCTGAATTGCGGAATAGTCGAGACTATGGCCCATTACCTTTCCGCGACCTGTCTCGCCGGAGATGTCTCGTTCATTCTGGACATCGGAGGTCAGGATATGAAGGCAATGTTCACGGAAAACGGCACAATCGTAAGGATTGAGGTCAATGAGGCCTGTTCCTCCGGCTGTGGATCTTTCATAAGCACTTTCGCCAAATCATTGGGACTCAGCGCATCAGAATTTGCGGAGGCGGCATTGTTCGCCGAGGCTCCGTCTGACCTCGGGACACGATGCACGGTGTTTATGAACTCGAAGGTCAAGCAGGCGATGAGGGAAGGTGCCGGAATCGGCAACATTGCTGCCGGTCTTTCCTATTCCGTAGTCAAGAACTGCATTTATAAAGTTCTGAGAATCAAGGACAAGTCCGAACTTGGGAAGATTATCTCGGTACAGGGAGGGACAATGCGGAACGACGCTGTCGTACGGGCACTTGAGAAACTGACCGGTGCCTCCGTGTTCAGAAGCGGTCATCCCGAGCTGATGGGAGCAATCGGATGCGCCCTGCACTCTATGTCAGAAGAAAACGGGCAGACTCTGTCGCTGCCAGGGATGCTTGCCAATGCAATATACCGGACCGACTTGCTGAACTGCAAAGGATGCGGCAACCACTGCACCGTGACCAGGCACAGATTCCCGAACGGAAACGTACACTATGCAGGAAACAGATGCGAAAGGGTCTTCTGCTCAACGGGAGCCAGGGTGGAACCGGGCAAGAATGCCTACGGGAAGAAACTGGACCTTCTGTTCGGATGGGAGAGTGTCATTCCCTCCCCCGTCGCCACTGTCGGAATCCCCAGATGTCTCGGAATGTACGAGGAATATCCTTTCTGGCACACCATGTTCTCAGCCTGCGGGATTAAAGTCCTATTGTCGGGAGACTCCGATTTCGGGCAATACGAAAAGTGTTCCGCAGACGTGATGTCTGACAATCTCTGTTTTCCGGCAAAACTTGTCCACAGCCATATTGACAACCTGGCAAAGCAGAAGCCTGACAGGATATTCTTCCCGTTCGTGGTGTACGAGAGGAAGGACAAGGCTATGCAGAACAGCTATTGCTGCCCTGTCGTAACGGGATATTCCCAGGTCATAAAGTCCGTAAGTTCCGGGGACATTCCGATTGACTCACCTTCATTCTCATTCAAAGACAAGAAATCATTGAAGCGTCAATGTATCGAGTATCTCGGGAGCCTGGGAATATCACATAGGCAAGCCGATCTGGCATTCCGACAAGCGGAAGAAGCACAGGGACAGTTCGAGAGGGGAATTGCGGAATACAACCGGAAACTGCTCGAAGAGGCCCGCAGCAAAGGGAAACCTGTCATCCTGCTTGCCGGGAGACCTTATCATTCCGATCCTCTCATCCAGCACGATGTCGCCGGGATGACTGCCTCTTTCGGCGTGTATGTGATAACGGACGACATTGTCAGGGATACTGAACCGGATTCTCTTGAAAGCGGGGTCCTGAGGCAATGGTCCTATATGAACAGAATCCTCAAGGCGGCATCCTGGGCTGCTGCGGAGAGTCCTGACATCCACTATATGCAGCTCACGTCATTCGGTTGCGGACCGGACGCCTTCCTCATTGACGAGGTGCAGTCCATACTGCGGCGGCGGGGGAAGAATGCTATGTTGCTGAAGGTGGATGACGTGAACAACATAGGCTCGTTAAGGCTCAGGGTAAGGTCTTTCCTCGAATCAATGGGGATTGGTTCCTCAGGAAAGTCCAGTCAGGCCATTCAACTAACGACCCCGGCATATACTTCCGCGGAGAAAAGAAAAAAGATTATCATACCGTTCTTCACTCCATTCATATCTCCGCTGATTCCGGACATAATGAAGCTTGCCGGCTATGACGTGGAAACCCTCCCGATGGCAGATGACGAATCGGTGGAATGGGGGCTGAAATACTCCAATAATGAAGTTTGCTACCCTGCCACTCTCATCGTGGGAGACATCGTGAAGGCTTTCAAGAGCGGACGATATGACCCGGACAACACCTGTGTCGCAATGACCCAGACCGGAGGTCAATGCAGGGCGAGCAATTACCTGCCGCTCATCAGGAAAGCATTGGCGGAGAACGGATATACCCGGACACCTGTCATTTCCGTTTCGTCAGGAAGCGGCATTGAGAATTACCAGCCGGGCTTCAAGGTAAACTGGAAGGAGATATTGCCAGCGGCGCTTGCGGCCATACTTTTCAGCGACGCAATCGCAAGACTCTACTACTCCTCGGTTGTCAGGGAGAAATCCACAGGCGCGGCGGATGAATTGAAAAACAAATACTTGAATGCCGCTGGGGAATTGATAAGCCACAACCGTAGTGAAGAATTGTACGGACTGCTAAGGACTGCAGCCGGGGAGTTCTCAGGCATTATCCGCGAGGAATACCACCCGAGAGCCGGAATCGTCGGGGAAATCTTCCTCAAGTTCCATCCTTTCGCCCAGAAGAACGTCACCGGCTGGCTCGTTGGTAAAGGCATCGAGGTAGTATATCCTTCTCTCGCCGATTTCTTCCTGCAGGCCTTCGTGAACCAGAAGGAGAACAGGAAAAGTCACATTGAAAAGTCCGCATTGCCGGGACCCATCCTGGACTGGCTCTACAGCCTTGTCGGCAAAAAGATAGAAAGGGTGAACGAGGCGGCCGGAGTTTTCCCATATTTCGTGAAATTCGACAGCATTTTCGAGAAGGCCGGGAAAGCGGAAAAGGCTATCTCGCTGAGTGCCCAGTTCGGGGAAGGATGGCTGATTGCCGGCGAGGCGGGAATGCTGTATGAAGCCGGGATAAGGCATATCATCAGCCTTCAGCCCTTCGGCTGCATAGCCAACCACATTGTCGAAAAGGGAATCGAGAAGAGGCTCCGGGCACTATATCCGGGCCTCAACATACTCTCATTGGACTTCGACAGCAGCGTCAGCGATGTCAATATCATAAACAGATTGCTGCTTTTCATTGACGGGATGAAAGACACACCGAAGAAGATGTCGGGATTATCTGAAAAATACTAACTTTGCAGGCTGAAAACATTGGCTTATGAAAGAGACAGAGAAGAATATGGAGGAGCGCATCATAGATGCTGCAAAACAGGTGTTTTTGGAGAAGGGGTTCAATGAGGCAAGCATGAGCGACATAGCTGCTCAAGCCGGAATCAACAGGACGGGCCTGCATTATTATTTCAGGACCAAGGACAGGATGTTCGAAGCGGTCTTTTCCGACATCATATCTTCATTTCTCCCTGAGATTCAAGAGATTCTGACATCTGACAGCCCAATCTCCGACCGTGTCGGAAGAATAGTGGATGTTTATTTCGACATTATACGCAAGAATCCCCTGCTGCCGTTGTTCGTGGTTAAAGAAATTCAGCGGGACCCGAAACATCTGATTGACACGATTTGCAAAGTAGATTCGGGGCATTTTACGGAAACCCTGCTGGAGAGTCTTGAAAAGGAGAGGAAGGCAGGAACAATCAAGGATGTCCCGACGCCATTCCTGCTTTACACCTATTACGGCCTGATTTTCTCCCCTATCATTGCCAAGCCAGTCACCGACATCGTATTTCCAATGACAGGACAGGAGCGCGAGGCTTCATTGACAGAATGGAAGTCACTGATTGTAAAGCAGTTATGCAACCTGCTATGCGCCTGACCGGCAATATTGCCAATGATGGCTACATCCCGAACGTCATCGGGGTCATCTTGTAGCCGAGATGCTTCAGGCCGAAGGCCATTCCCATAAGATACATCTGGTGGAGGCAGGCTACAAAGGCCTGGAATGCGGCTTTGGTGCCAGGTTCAATGTTTCCACGGACTAGGATTGAATTGGTACGGGAAGCGCATTCCGCCACAATTTTCGAATACTTGTCCGCCTGGGTCCTCTCAAGATTAAGTACATCTTCAAGTATGTATTCATCCATATAGTCGAATCCCCGGACAGCCTTGACATGCTCGTACAGCGAAACGTCATTCCGGTATTTGTCCCAGTCCCCGTCCCAGAAAGCCGCCATTGCCATACCTATGAACATCATCCAGCCGAGCGCCACGACCGGGGAAGAATTGAACTCCCTGATACCATCGGGCATATAAGCCCTCGCTATTTCCTCCCATTTCTCCTCTATGTCAATGCATTCCGGCATCCTCTCATCCACTGCGCCAACCGACACCAGATATGCAAAAAGGTCCGCCCTTACGATATTCTCAATTGTCTCCATAACTCTTCCGATTTGCCGCCAAAGTTACGGAATCTTCGGGGAATAACCTGCGGCAATGCAAAATTATCATTTTATGATTATCACTTTTTGATAAAAATATTGCTAACTTCGCCGAACGACTTTTCAAAATCCAGAAAATGAAACATACAGCAAAAAAACTGGCGGCAGCCGCTGCGGCATTGGCAACCCTGGCCGCGATGACATTGGCTCTGGCCTGCTCCGGGGAAGGATGGAGCAGGAGCGAGAGAGAAACCATTCTTGGCCAGGGTGAAGTGATGAGAATCCTGACTGTGGAATCAGCCTCAGACTCCGCATTATTGAGGGAACAGTGCCGGGATATATCTGTCAATGAATTGAATGACAATATCTTCCGGGAGCTGTCCAGGAAAATGGTAACAACGCTCACCGATACGGACGGAGGAGTAGGTATAGCCGGTCCCCAGGTAGGCGTGTCCCGCCGCATTGTCGTTGTACAGAGATTCGACAAGGAGGGATACCCGCTTGAAGTATATCCGAATATCCGCATCACAGCCAGGCGGGGCGAACCTGTTCCGGGTCCGGAAGGCTGCCTGAGTGTACCTGACCGCCGTGGCAATGTGTCCCGCTACCAGGAAATAGACATCAGCTACACCACAATGCCAGAATGCCGCGATACCACGGAAACCATCCATGGCTTCACAGCCGTAATCTTCCAGCACGAATGCGACCATCTGGACGGGGTACTGTACACAGACTACCTTAATTGACAATCACAATGGAACTGAAAATACCGGAAAACTTTTCCCCGGAAGAGAGGGGAAAACTCGCAGAAGAATACTTCAGGAAGGGATACAACTGCTGCCAGGCGGTCATCCTCGCATTCTCGGACATCATTGAGATGAACACCGGGACGGACAGCCAATTTCTCGCCGCCATCGGCTCCGGATTCGGAGGCGGAATGGGCAGGATGCGGGAAGTCTGCGGCAGTTTCAGCGGAATGGTGATGGCAGCCGGGCTGATCCTCCCTGCCGACAATCCGGAGAATATGCCTGCCAGGACGGCCAATTATGCCCTGGTCCAGGAATTTGCAGAGGAATTCAAGGAAAAGAACGGCGGCAGCATCATCTGCAGGGAGCTTCTTGGTCTCGACAAGAAAGTCAATGAGGGAGCCCAGCCGTCGGAACGGACCGGAGAATACTACAAAAAACGCCCCTGCCCTAAAATCGTGGCAGAGGCGGCAAGCATCGTCGCCAGGAAAATCATTGCTCGTCAGGGCCTTCAGGAGCAAGGCACGCATCCAGGTCGCGGGTAATCTGCTCCCTGTCCATATTCTGGCCTATAAAGACTATCTTCTGCATCCTGTCACCGTAGTGAGGGTCCCATTCCTTCATTATTGACGGGTCCTGGCGCATCATCTCGATGAGTTCCTCCTGCGGAGCCGTGGCGTACCATTGCCCGGCCTGACGCAGCTGAATCTGCTTTCCAGCCTGCTCGAAAATGCAGGACATATCGGGGTCCTCTGTGAAGTAGCACAGGCCCTTGGCACGAATCACATTCTTCGGGAGTCTCTTGGAAACGAACCAGTCGAACTTGTTAATGTCAAAGGCCGGACGGCGGAAATAAACGAATGTTCCAATGCCGTATTCCTCGGCCTCACCCTCATCGTGATGATGGTGGTGATGATGCCCACCGTGTTCTTCCTCATCGTGGTGATCGTGATGATGCTCGTGGTGATGTTCATCGTGGCCCTCATCATGGTCGTCTTCGTGGTGGTCATCGTGATGGTGGTCTTCCTCAGAGACCGGAGTTTCCAGCCCCCTGACCCAGCCTGCGGAACCCTCCGTGCTCCGATAGCCGAACTTCCAGGTATTCAGGAGCCGGCCCAGGTCCACATTCGCATAATCCGTCTCAATGATTTCGGCACCCGGATTAAGTTCCCTGACAATCAACCTGATACGCTCAAGTTCCGAAGGACTGACATCGGAAACCTTGTTCAGAAGAATGATATTGCAGAACTCAATCTGCTGTATGACAAGATTTTCAATATCCTCCTCGTCAATGTTGTCCTTCTTCAGGTCGTCCCCGCAGCCGAACTCAGACTGCATGCGCAGGGCATCCACCACAGTCACAATGCAGTCCAGCCTCGGCATGCCGTGAACAGTATAGGCCGGACCTAGTGAAGGGATGCTGCAGATGGTCTGGGCGATAGGCTCAGGCTCGCAAATGCCGCTGGCCTCGATTACAATGTAGTCGAACTTCCCGCTGGCCATCAGTTCATCTATCTGCTCGATAAGGTCAGTCCTCAGCGTGCAGCAGATGCAACCGTTCTGCAGGGCCACCAGGCTGTCGTCCTTCTGGGCCACGACACCGCCCTTCTGGATGAGGGAGGCATCTATGTTCACCTCGCCTATATCATTGACAATCACCGCGAACCTTATTCCTTTCTCATTGGTGAGAATGTGGTTCACCAATGTAGTTTTTCCGCTTCCAAGATACCCCGTCAGCAGGAGTACCGGCATTTCATTCATATTCATTTCCGCAAAAAATATTAAAAACATTGTGGCTGACCGTCAAAGCAGAATCCAATCAATGCGGACAGCGGTCAACCGGGACTGCAAATTTAGTTAATCTTGTAAAAAATCGTAACTTTGCAGCCCGAAAAACATGCACCGGCAAAATGGAAAAGTTCATCAGAATACTCAAAATCGGAGTCCCGATAATGCTCGGACAGGCCTGCATCATAATAATGGCCTTCGCCGACAACATCATGATAGGCTGGCACAGTGTACCTGAGTTGGCCGCCTCCGGTTTCGTGAACAATATGATGAATCTATTCATTCTCATTGAGCTGGGATTCGCAATGGGAATGACCCCGGTCATCGGGGCCCGGCACGGAGTCGGAGATGTGGAAGGAATAGGGAGCACATTGCGCAACGGAGTGAGAATCAATACGAAACTCGGTACAGTCGCAACCCTCATTGTACTTGGAATTTACCCATTCCTCGGCTGCTTCGGACAGGATGCTGAGCTGCTGCCGCTCATCAGGCCATATTACCTTCTCATTGGCATTTCCACCGTTGCCGTCCTCGGATTCAATCTTCTGAAACAGTTCACGGACGGAGTCCAGGCACCCGTTGTCTCAATGCTCTTCCTTCTCGGAGGCAATCTCCTGAACATATTCGGCAACTGGGTCCTGATTTACGGAAAACTCGGTTGTCCTGAACTTGGTCTCGTCGGAGCAGGAATCAGCACCCTGGTTTCCAGGATAGTGATGCTGGCAGGCTTCGCGCTCTACATTTTCCATTGCCGGAGGTTCAAGGATTATTCTGCGGCATACAGGAAAGCCAGGCCTGACAGGAATGAAATGAGGAACCTGTTCAATATGGGCTATCCGCTGGCCCTCCAGATGGGAATGGAAACATCATCATTCACATTCAGCGCCGTGATGGTCGGATGGCTCGGAGCCACAGCCCTTGCAGCGCATCAGGTGGCGATTACTATCTCACAACTTTTCTTCATGATGATGCAGGGACTGGCATTCTCAGTATCTATACTCGTCAGCGGGGAGTTCGGAAAGAAAAATTACAGGGAAGTGCGTGTATATGCCCGTACAGGCTATCTGATGATGCTCGGAATCGCAATAATCCTCTCCGTCCTGCTCTACATTTTCAGGTGGGAGGCAGCCGGAATCTTCACCGACTCCCACGAGGTGTCCGCGATGGCAGTATCCGTATTTTACGTACTTTTCTCCTACCAGTTCGGAGACAGTCTCCAGCTATGTTTCGCCAATGCCCTCAGGGGCATCCAGGATGTCAAGCCTATTATGGCGGCCGCATTCATAAGCTACTACCTCATCGGAATACCCATATCCTGGCTGCTCGGATTCAAGGCCGGGCTGGGAATCATTGGAATCTGGATAGGTTTCCCGGCAGGATTGACCTGTGCCGGCATCTTCTTCTGGAGGAGGTTCCGCCATAGTCTTGCCGTATTTGAGAGAAAGGAAAAAACAGCCGTCTCCAGCCTGTAATCCGGACTCCAATCAATTTTCAGTTGAAATATTGGAGATTACAAAGATTTTTGCTTATTTTTGCATAATGTATGGACAATTTTAGGCAAATCTGATGCTCGAAGATATAAAGAAAAATATCGAAAGGCTGATAGCGCTTTACGAGGGTGAAAAGCAGCGCAACAGGAAGTTGCTTTCAGACCTCGAAGAGAGAGATGCCGAAATCGCCTCATGCAGGAAGCAGATTGCGGATCTGGAAAGACAAGTGGATAATCTCAAGCTGACGGAAGCATTCACGGCTCCGGCCGGAAGCAGCCCTGAAGCCAAGGAGAAAATCAATAAGATGATCACCGGCATTGACCGTTGCATTGCCTTGTTGGAGAAATAGTTATGGAACAGAAGATTACGATTTGCATCGGCGGAAGCAGATATGCTTTGACCGCAAATTCTCCGGAGCAGGAAGAAATTTACCGTCTTGCCGGAGTTTCTGTGAACAAACTGCTCTCAACTTACACGGAGAAGTTTCCCGGAAAGGAAATGACGGAAATTTTGACAATGGTGGCATTGAACGAGAGTATAGGGAACATCACCCAGAAGAAGAGGATTGAGGCAATAGAGAAGGAAAGGAACACACTTGAGGGATTGACAGATTCATATTTGGAAAATATTGATAATCAGCCGCCGGCCAGCACTCGCTGAAATCAACACGTTCTTCGGAACCGGGTTTTCTCGAGCCGGGGATGCGCAGGCCTAAGTACCTTCGTGGGATTCCGTTTTTCGGAACGTAGGATTACTGAACCGGCACGGAGCTCAAATCTTGTCTATCAGGTTTTCTGACAGAAACAGGCTGACGGCTTTTTCAATATTTCCGTATCGCAGGACAGCTTCCAAAGGGCTGCCCTTGTTTTTTTATAGCAGGCCGCAGCATTGTGACGAATGTTTAACAACCAACATATATAATTGACAATGAACGCATTGATA
>JBJEBP010000100.1:0-12743 GCA_051870135.1 Candidatus Cryptobacteroides sp.
CGGCCAACACCGAGAGCGTGAATGAAACTACCATCAAGAACGAACTGGAGATTGACATTGTCAGGGGACTTATGCTGCACCTCAACCATGCATACAGCTACTACCATTCATTCGGACAGTACAGATCCACCAATGCTCCATATTCCACCACTGAAGGAATCACCTCCTGGGCTACCACAAAGAACTTCCTGAACACCCTTGAAGAGACCAATATGTCCCAGTACAAACATACGGCAGAGGCCTATGCGGATTATTCCCATACCTGGGGCGGAGCACATAACTTCAAGGTAATGGCGGGTGTGCAATATGACACCAGATACTACAGGAGCAACGATGTCACCACTGACGGATGTCTCTCCGAGGACCTCAACGACTTCAATGTCACCGCAGGCCAGACCTACACCGTCAAAGGCGGACAGTCCAGGTATCAGACTCTCGGAGTCTTCGGACGAATCAACTATGACTACAAGGGCAGATATCTGTTCGAACTCTCGGGCCGCGCCGACGGTTCTTCCCGCTTCCTCAAGGAGAACAGGTGGGGATTCTTCCCTTCCGGCTCTTTGGGATGGAGAATGAGCGAGGAGAATTTCTGGAAACCGATACGTCACTGGTGGAGCAATGCCAAAATCCGATTCTCCGTGGGAAGCCTTGGGAACCAGCAAGTTTCAGATTACCTCTTCGTACAGACTATCAACACGAGCAAGACAGACGGAAGTTTCACATTCAATGCCGGAGACAAGCTCTCATACGCACGCGAGGATGATCCTGTGTCAAGTTCACTCACCTGGGAGACAGTCACAACGTACGATGTCGGAGCCGATCTCAATTTCTTCGACAACAGGCTCTCCGTCACGGGAGACTGGTATATCCGCGATACGAAGAACATGATGATGCCGGGTGCCTCCCTACCAAACGTCTATGGTGCGGCAGAGCCTAAAACAAATGCGGCTGACATGCGCACCAAAGGCTGGGAAATCAGCATAGGATGGCGTGACGTGAAGAACGTAGGCAGGCACACTCTCGCCTACGGAATCAGGGGAACTCTCGGAGACTATCAGACGGAGGTGACCAGATACGACAATGACACCCGTCTTATCTCCGACCACTATGTCGGTGAGAAACTTGGGGAAATCTGGGGATTCAGTGTTGGAGGCCTGTTCAGGACAGACGAGGAGGCCAGCAACTATGCCCAGACAGTTGACTGCAGCTATCTCACCAAACTCATTGACGGAACTTCCACCAGGAAAGGACTTCACGCAGGTGACGTCAAATATCTGGACACCGACGGTAACGGTAAGATATCCATCGGCAAGAACACAGTGGACGAGCCTGGTGACATGAAAATCATCGGCAACTCTACTCCAAGATTCTCCTACACCTTCGGAGGTGACCTTAGTTGGAACGGAATAGACTTCTCCATCCTCTTCCAAGGCATCGGAAAAAGAGACTGGTACCCGGGTGCAACCGGTTACAGCAATGTATTCTGGGGGCCATACTGCCGTCCGCACAACACATTCCTCAGCCAGCAGCTCATAGACCAGATCTGGAGCGAGGACAACCCTGACGGATATTTTCCTTTCCCACGCGGATATCAGGCCTACGACGGCAAGAACACATTGACAACACCGAATGACAGATACATCCAGAAGGTGTCCTACCTCAGGCTGAAGAACCTCTCCGTAGGCTACAGTATCCCCGTGTTGAGAAAACACATCCAGCAGATCAGGATTTACTTCGCAGGGGAGAACCTCGCCTACTGGTCTCCGCTCAAGAAGCATTGCAAATATCAGGATCCTGACGCCATCTTCTCCTCAACCTCCCACCTTTCTTCAGGTGACGGATACAATATTGCCAGGACATTCTCATTCGGCATAGACCTTACATTCTAACTATTATGATTATGCGTAAAACATATATATTGTCATTGATTTCAGCAGTCGGGGTCTTTGTCTGGTCCTGCGACCTCAACGAAGTGCCAAAAGATGCAATCAGCCCCGACACATTCTTCCATTCCGAGTCTGAACTGGAACTCTACACCAATCAGTTCTACCTGATGGAACCTGGTGGAGAGGATTTGTACAACGAGCCGTCCAATATGATTATCACCGGCAACACCCCGTCAGCCCTTATTCTCGGCGTTACACGACAGGTGCCGGCAAGCGGAGGCGGATGGGAATGGGAAGATCTCCGTCATATCAACTACTATCTTCAGAACTCCGGCAGATGCAGCGATGAGTCCGCCCGCAACCATTATGACGGCGTGGCCTATTTCTGGAGGGCCTGGTTCTATTTCGACAAACTCAAGCGTTTCGGCGATGTCCCAATCTACGACAGCCCTATCGACGCCTCTGACAAGGAGGCTCTGCGCAAGCCAAGAGATCCCCGGGAAATGGTTTTCGACCACATTCTCGCCGACCTTGACAAGGCCATTGAGCTGCTCCCCGAGACCTCGTCCGTATTCAAGGTCAACAAATACACGGCTCTTGCTCTCAAGTCACGCGCCTGCCTTTTCGAGGGCACATTCAGGAAATACCACGCAGGTCATACTTTCAACAAGGGCAATCTACCTTACGACAAGATTCTTGGCGAATGCGTCTCAGCCTCCGAGGAATTGATGAATTCCGGTAATTATGCCCTCTACAAGGAAGGAGAAACTCCTTACCTGACGATGTTCAGGGATGTTGAGATTGATGCGAAGAACAAGGAATACATCTTCGCAAGAAGCTATGGAGGAGGCAATTTCAAGCATCTTGTGGACGCATTCGCACTTATTTCATCCGGAGGAGCGGCCGGCTTCACAAAAGCCCTGGTCGCATCCTACCTGATGGCCGACGGAAGCCGGTTCACGGACAACCCGGATTGGAAGACTGTCGAATTCCGGGAGGAAGTTGCAAACAGGGATCCGCGTCTTGCCCAGACCATCCTGACCCAGAGCGGAACCTATGCTGACGGAAATCCAGCCGAGTTTGACAAGTCCTGCACTGTCACCGGCTATCCACTCCTCAAATATGTCAATGGGCCTGTTACCGCAAGAGCCCAGTCCTCATCCAACGATATGCCTATTTTCAGGCTCGCTGAAGTATATCTGAACTTCGCCGAGGCAAAGGCGGAACTTGGACAACTGACCCAGACAGACTTGAACAACTCCGTAAATCTGATTCGCGACCGGGTCAAGATGCCACACATTGATATGGCTGCCGCCAATGCAACGCCGGATCCGTTCCTGACTTCCGATGAATTCGGTTACAAGAATGTCACAGGAAACAACAAGGGCGTAATTCTGGAAATACGCAGGGAGCGTGCGACCGAGATGGTCTGCGAGGGCCTCCGCTACTATGACCTGTGCAGATGGCGTGAGGGAAGACTTCTGGCTGAACCTTTCTACGGACCATACGTTCCGGGAGAAGGGAGCTATGACATGGATGGGAACGGAACAGTGGACTTCGTGGTTTACAAGAATGTAAAGCCGGATATCCCGGGCGTAACCCCTTACAAGATCAGCGAGCAGATTTTTCTCTCCAACGGCGATGACGGCTTCATCGTAGCCCACAAGTCCGTCCTGAGAGCATTCGACGAGGACAGGGACTATCTCTACCCGATTCCGACCAATGACAGAGTGCTGACCCAGGGAGCTTTGACCCAGAATCCCGGCTGGGACGATGGACTTTCATACTGAATGTGTTAGTAGATGGAGGCCGATCCATTTTTTGGTCAGCCTCCATTCTTTTGTCCAATGATTCCCGGGTCCATAGCACCACGATTAAAATTAGTCATAATGAAAACTTCAAGACCTATCACGACTACATTGGCCCTGCTGCCGGCCATCGGGGCAGTGGTTTCCTGCTCCGCCTCCGAAAAAGTATCCAGAGTTGCCGGGAGCAACGGCGAGAAGCCCCGAAACGTTATTTTCATCCTCAGCGATGACCACCGTTACGACTATATGGGTTTTATGGGGAAAGTCCCTTATCTACAGACACCTAACCTCGATTTCCTGGCCAGGAACGGAGCGCACATCCGCAACGCATTCGTTACCACGTCGCTCTCATCCCCGAGCCGCGCATCTATATTGACAGGACTCTTCTCCCACGAGCATACAGTGGTGGACAACTCCGCCCCGATGCCGGACAACCTCATATTCTTCCCGGAATATCTCCAGTCCGCCGGATACAGCACCGCATTCTTCGGGAAATGGCACATGGGCAATACTGACGGGAAACCACAGCCTGGCTTTGACCAATGGGAAGGCTTTTCCGGACAGGGGACATATTACGATTGCCGCCTGAACATCAACGGCGAGTGGACCGAATTCCCGAAGGACAAATACTCCGCCGAACTCCTTACCGAGCACGCCATCGACTTCATTGACAGTCACAAGGACAATCCTTTCTTCGTATATCTCTCCCACAAGAATGTCCACGAGCCGTTTGATGCCTCAGAGGAATACGACGGAATCTATAAAAATGAAGACCACCCGCATCCTGCCTCATTCAACAACCCTATCTATGACGTCAGCACAGTTCCTTCCAAGGGCAAGGACGGCAAGCCAAAGACCGGCCGGGGCTGGTACGGCGAGGACAGGAAGCCCGACTGGGTCAAGCACCAGCGCGAATCCTGGCACGGAGTGGACTATTGCTACAACGGCAAGGACTTCGAAGATGAAGTCAGGAAATACTGCCAGTGCATAACCAGTATGGACAAGACTATCGGCGACCTGCTCAACTATCTCAGGGAGAACGGTCTGGACAAGAATACCCTCATCATCTATATGGGCGACAACGGCTTCATCTGGGGCGAGCACGGCCTCATTGACAAGCGAAATTTCTACGAGCCGTCCGTCAGGGTGCCGATGCTCGCATATTGCCCTGAAATCATCAGTCCGGGCACGGTAATCGAGGAAATGGTCCAGAACATTGACATTGCCCCGACCATTATGGATGCCTGCGGACTCAGCAAGGCGCCGCAGATGCGCGGAGACTCATTCCTCCCGATGCTCAAGGGCGAAAAGGCTCCGGATGACTGGAGACACAGAATCTATTACGAATACTATTGGGAATATGCATTCCCGCAGACCCCTACGATGTTCGGCGTGCGCACTGACGACTACAAGTACATCCATTACCACGGAATCTGGGACACCAATGAGTTCTATGACATCAAGAACGACCCGGATGAATTGCACAACCTCATTGACGACCCTGAGTATCAGGACATTATCAAGGATCTCAACAAGGATCTCTTCGACTGGCTGGAGCAGACCGGAGGAATGGAGATTCCGCTCAAGCGCAACACCCGCAAGCACAAAGACTGGCGCAACGGCAAAGTATTCTGACGCGGATTCTGGGTCAGCCGCTTTTACACATCACAGCCCCGCAACCGCAGCCTCGAAATCCTCCTTGGGACAGAGGGCGGCATTGCGGAGCTTGGTGCGATAAGTATAGACTGTGGCTGGGGAACATTTCAGGAAGGTGGCAATCTTGCCGCTCTGGGTTATGCCAATACGGATAGCGGCAAGGATGCGGAGTTCCGTCGGAAGAGACTTGGACGAGGTCTCCGGGAAACGGGAATCCTCACGCAGAAGGAGATTTACCTTGTGAACGAAATCCGGATAGAGGCCAAGGAAAGTCTCGTCGAAAATACGGTAGAAATTGTCATACTCCATATACATCTTCGACGGGGAACGGAGAGCCTTTACCACGGCATCGATGCCATCGCTCTTGAAGAGTTTAAGAAGGTCGTGGCGGTACTGGTCGTATGTCTCCAAATAATTGACAGACAGCTCCATATATCGGAACACATAGCTGTCTTTGATGAGATTGGCATCATTCAGCTCGGCATTGGCCTTCTTGAGCTGCTCGTTCACATTGAGAATAATTTCCCGGGAACGGGCAAGCTTACGGCGCTGGCGGAACGAATACACCAGCAGGAAGCCGATTAGCACGCACATCAGCGAAAGCCCTCCCAAGCCGGCCGCAAGCCACAATATCCTCGACTTGTTGCGGATGAGCGAAGCATTCGAGATAATCATCTGGGCCTTGCCGGAATTCGGGATACGGAGCCTGAAATCCCCGGCCAGGACATCTGTAAGGTTCAGGTTGATGAATCTCTCGGCACGGTCCAACTGATTGTCTTCCAGGAGCAAAGCCAGTTCGTACAGTGCCAGGTAATCCCGGTTGGCGGCGTGGAAATCTGCCTCGGCCGCATTGATCAGCCATTTGATGTAATCATTGACACAGCCCTTCTGGTTGTAAATTGAGGCAATGTTGTACGCCACCGCTGCCTTTGCGTGGGCCTTGGCATCAGTCTGGAAATAAAGCCGTTCATAGAGCTCTATCGCATTGTCCAGATCACCTGTCAGCCTCGCCTGCTGGGCCTTGGTCCTCACCCCGGTAAAAGACACGGTATCAAGCGCGATTGACGCATTGATATACGTCAGGAGTGTATCCTGATAACCCTCACGCAGAACGGAATCTTCCGACATCTTCCACAGATGGTTGTACAGAGCCCTCGCAGACGAGAGATAGGAATCGTACATCTCCTCCGGCAGGGAATATGGGTCCACCGACTTGAAACGCTTGACAGCCACGTCATTATTGCCACGGAGAAAATCCACCCTCACGGCCGACATCCTGGTCTCGAACTTCTGGGCCGGCGTCGAACAGTACCTCTCCATCAGCGAAAGATATCTGTCCGAAGAATCGAGCTGATTGTGGAAATACATCCAGAAAAGGTCTTCCGCCCTTTCCCATCTCAATGAATCCGTGCCGGCTTTATCAAGCCTTCTGCGCATCCTGACGGCATTGGCCTCGAACTGCTCACGGTAAATGTCCTTGTCATCCAGCACCTTGTCCAGTCTGTCAAGAGCAACTTCAATCTCATCCTTGGAGCAGGACAGAGCAATGGCGGCCGGGAGCAATACTACTGAGAGCAATGTTCGGAAGGAAGTTATCATAATGCGGTTATTTTTTCACAAATATCGCAATTTTCCGGAATCTTTTCACCCCACAACCCGGCAGACCACGGAAGAAGTCCCCTTTATCCTGACCCGCAGGCCTCCGGCTATCCTGGAGAACCTGACAGACTCCGCATCTCCGAAAACCACCTCGGGCTTGCCCTCAATTTCAATGTCAGCAGCGACCTCATTGCCGCTCGGATTAAGGACAACGATATATCTTTCGCCAGCAGCAAAACGCTCATATACAACGGGATAAGGCTTCTTCGGATCTGTCAGCATCCTCCATTCGCCCCTATTGCCAAGGGCAGGCACCGAAGCCCTCAAGGCCAGCAGGCTCCTTGTCCAGTTGTACAATGATGCCGCATCGCCAACCTCCTTCTCCACAGTCGGCCGTTCCGGAGACGGGTCAATCGGCAGATAAAGCTTGTCCGGGGAGCAGGTGGAAAAGCCTGCATTGCCAGACGAATCCCACTGCATCGGGGTACGCTGGGCTGACCGGTCCCTGCTGCCCTCGACATAAGGGGCTCCGTCCATTGACCTCATACCTATCTCCTCGCCATAGTAAACAATTGGTACCCAAGGCATTGTAAGGAAGAATGTCATCGCGGTCCTGAGCTCCTCAGGGGTTGAGCGCTGGTTGCGGTTCAGCCGCCATGTATCGTGACTGGAGGTCGGCATGCAAGGAAAGCCGTGACCCCTGGTGGCTTTGTACATCTTCGTGAAAGGAATGGCGAAGGTGTCGAAACGCCCCTTGCCGGCCTTGTCCATCCAGCAGTCCTTTGGCTTGTATGTCCCGTCCTCCCCGGCATTCCGATAGGTATTGTGGACGAGGTCGCGGTACATCGTCTTGCCGCAGCCATTGTGCCGGATAATGTCAATGTCGAAGCCACAGGATATGGACTCAATCGGACTGGACCACTCAGAAAGGAAGATACGGTCAGGATAATGCTCTGACTGCCAGGTAAATATCTCATTCCATAGTTTACGCACACCATGGAACTCCTCGTCGTCTCCCTTCACCAGCGACCAGGCCAAGTCGCAACGGAATCCATCCACGCCCTTGTCGAACCAGAAAGCTATGATATTCTTCAGTTCCTGCCTGACCGCGGTCGGACCCGGGTCGTCGTAGGACTGTTCCCAACTGTGGGCAGGGTCAGGTGAAAGATATCCGTAGTTCAGGGCCGGCTGGATGTCATAATAGTTCATCAGGTAGTAGCCGTTCCGGGGATAGTCATTGTCCACCCATCCTCCCCTGTCCGGCTGCGGAGGAGTGATTTCCTTGCCGTCCGTCCAGATGTAGTAGTCAGAATAATGCCCGTTCCGGTCTCCGCCTGCAGATTCCACGAACCAGGGATGCTTGTCGGAGGTATGTCCGGCCACGAGGTCAAGGCAGACCTTGATGCCCTTCTCATGAGCCTCTTCCACCAGCTTCACAAGGTCGGCATTGGTTCCGAAACGCGGGTCAATCCTGTAGAAATCCGTAATGTCGTATCCTCCGTCCCCGAACTCGCTGCAGAACACCGGGCTGAGCCATATAGTGTTGAAACCTGTCTGCCTGACATAGTCCAGACGTCTCCGGATGCCTTCCAAATCACCGTAGCCGTCTCCATTGCTATCCTGAAATGAAGAAGGGTAGATATGGTAAATCGCAGCCGAGTCAAGCCAGTCCGGATAGGTCTGGGCGGCCAGCATCTGGTCATCGTCCCTGTAAATCCTTGCGGCGAAACCTCCTCCCGGAGCCATTCTTACGTCAATGCTGCTGGTAAACGGCACTGTCTCCCGCTTATAATCGGAAGCAATCTTGGCAGCATTGGTCCCGTCCCTGAAAATCTCCATCCTCCAGCCACTTCCCTTGACAAAAGGCAACTCCAGCCTCATCTCCCTCGGCGACCAGTCAGTGATGGCGCCGACATACCACACGTCCCCCTTCCGGCGTGCCATGGCCACATACTCCCCTACCTTGCCGTCCAATGCCATTGTCTCGTCCCACACGGTAGGCACGGCCGCAATGAAATCAGTGCACTCAGGCTCCGACAAATAGGCGGAAGGGCTGTCGCAAAGCATATTGAGAGGTGACTCAAATATCACATATTCAGCAAGTTGACGACATCTTGTCCCCTGACTCATAGGCTCCGAATAAATTGGCTTCCAGTTCTTCGCCGTGGCATTGCGCATCGCCCCCTGTGTATAGTCCATAGGCCCGGCAAGTTGGCGCACGAACGGGATTGTGACATCGTATTTCACCATATCGGCCTCCTCCTTCCACTTCATCTGCTCCAGTCCGAACACCGCCTCGAAATTAACCACATTCGGCCAGGTCCTCTGGATGCCGGCCGGCTTGAAGGTGCCGTGGAAATCCAGCATCAGATGGTACTTGGCGGCAATCTCCGCCGCCCTGGCCTGGAATGCGACCATCTTCTGGTCATCCCTTTCCATGAAATCCACCTTGAATCCCTTCACACCCATCCCGGAATAATGCCTGCAGACAGCCTCGACATCCCTGCTGAATGAGGTGTAGCCTGCCCAGAGAATTATTCCGACATTCCTCTCCCCGGCATATCTGACAAGTTCCTCAAGATGAATGGAAGGCACGACCTGCATCAGGTCCCTGGCACCCGGAACTGACCAGCCCTCGTCGAGAATCACGTATTCAATCCCCTTTGAGGCGGCGAAGTCAATGTAGTACTTGTATGTGGCATCATTGACCCCGGACTCGAAGTCAACCCCCTTGATATTCCAGGCGTTCCACCATTCCCAGGCCACCTTGCCGGGACGAACCCAGCTGAAGTCAATGTCCACCGAAGGGGCATCCCCGAGCAGCCACACCAAATCATTGTCCAACAGCTCTTTATCATTCTCACTAACCACAGCTGTGCGCCAAGGCAATGCAATCTCGCCTGCACTGTACTCGGCAATATGGGGATACCGTTCAGTGACTATCTCGTGATGACCTCTCTTGCCGCCGACAGCCAGGGTCTTCGGATATCCGGCGAAATAACCGGAAAGGGTCCTGCCGTCACCTCCTGCCCTGAGAAACATACCCGGATAATCCATAAGCCCGGACTCGGCAATGCATAAACGGCGTCCGGAAGGTGAGGTAACCAGAACGGGAAGGAATGCAATCCTGCCCGTATCAACCTGGCTTACAGACATTTCCTCATACTCGCTCTCGAAATTGTTGATAAGCTGCGCGGTGACATCGCCCTGCGTATTGGAATATGAGGCCAGCACTTTCCAATCCTCAGGAAATGTGAAATCCGCCTGCTCTCCCAACACTTTGAACGGCTTCCCTGATTTCACTACGAACCGGTATGCCGCACCTGAATCGTATGCCCTGAATACGACACGGAATGTCCTGAAATCCAGGGTCATCTCATTGAAATTGTCCCTTACGAAAGATTTCTTGTATACGGCGGCGGGGACATTGATATCAACACTCCTGCGGATCACACGGGCGGATTTCAGGCCGGTTCCCAACACTGTTCCGTCCCCGAGCGTCAATGACATTGGAGAGTCTTCCACGAGGGTCTCCCCGGCACAGGAAAGGCTCCAGCTGAGATGTCCCACGGCATTGACATTGACAAGAAGCCGCCCGTCAGGGGAGTTCAGAGAATATGTGCCGGAAGCACCTGCGGAGAAGCAAGTCAGTGCCACGGCCAGAAGGCAGGACAGTAAGGTCTTCATAATGAGTCAGTTCAGAATTTGAAGTCACAGATTATAGGATAATGGTCGGAGATGTACTTCACTCCGTAGCCGTCCGAGTCAATGACATTGTAACGGAGGGCCTTCGCATTGCGGAAGAAGATGTGGTCCAGCCAGCCAGGGTTCTTTCCCTCGTAGCCGAAGCCGCTGAAAGTGTAGCGGTCACAGGTCTTCCTCGCCGCAGAGCGGGCCCAGGACATCCACTCGAAATACGGGTCCAGCCATTTGCCGTTGGACTTCTCCCTCTGGATGTTCATATCCCCAGAAATGAAGACCACGGCATCCTCCCCCGCCAGTTCCTTCATCTTCTCCACATTGAGCTTCGCCCCGTTCTGCTTGGCAAGTGGTCCCCTGTGGTCAAGATGAGTGTCGAAATACCAGAACTCGTCCCCGGTCTTCCTGTCCCTCAACTTGACATAGAGGGTGTACCTGGCCTGGGATGCATCCCAGCTCTTGGAATACTGTTCCGGAGTATCGCTGAGATAGAACATTCCCTTGTCCAGAAGGTCGTATTTGTCTTTCTTCCAGAAAATTATCTCGCAGCGCCCATCCTTCCCGCCTTCCGGGTCACGGTAAACGAGATAGTGGTCGTAGGCGGGCAGATTGTCGAAGAGATACTCCGATATGCCCCACATAGGCTCCTGAAGGCCGAAGACATCGGGAGAGACATCATTGAGCATTGCAATGTTAGCCTCTTTCCTGGCTTCCCAGGCGAATTCCCCCTTGTCTTCCGGGGTGATGAAGCGTATGTTGTATGACATCAGCCGCAGTCTGGCGGCATCAGATGTGAAAGCAGCCAGGAATAAAGCCACGATGGTCGCGGCAATCCTCCAACAGCCCGTCAAATATTTCTTATCCATTCTTTTTCCCGAAAAATCTGTCAATTATCAATGTAATGGCACCGTCACCGCTGACGTTGCAGGCCGGGCCGTAGCCGTCCAGGGCCAGATAGATAGTCATCATCAGCGCACTCTGCTCCGGAGAGAAGCCAAGCACTGACTCCAGCAGGCCTATCGAGGCCATCAGGACCCCGCCCATAACGCCCGGAGCAGCCACCGAGGATATGCCCTGGAGCAATATGAAATTGGCGAAAAGTGCGAAGTCAATGTGCATTCCGCTCATTATCATCACTGCTACGGACGTGGTAGCAAGTTTGATTGTGGAGCCGCACATGTGCACAGTGGAGCATAGAGGCACGGTAAAATCAGCGATTTCCCTGGAGGCCCCGTTCTTCATCGCACACTCCAGGGTCACCGGAATCACGGCCGAGCTGGAGCAGATAGAGAAGCCGGTAAAATAGGCCGGAAGTATGTTCCAGATGCATTTGAACGGGTTTTTCTTCGCTATCAGGCCCGCTATCACATATTGAATCACAAGGTAGCATATTGAGAGGACGACCCCTGTCGCAATCACCTTAACACCTGCACCCATCACTGTTGCAAGCTTTCCGGATGCGCTCATCTCGCACATCATCGTGAAGATGTAGAAAGGCAGCAGAGGGATGATGACATTGTTGATGGTCAGCTTCACAATTTCGCCGAACTCGTCAAATCCCCGCTTGAGAGCCTGTGCGCCGGTGGCAATGATGCCCACGCCCACTGTCATTGACAGGAGCAATGCGGTCAGGATGTCGCAAATCGGCGGAATCTTCAGGTCAATGTAAGGCTCGAACTTCAATGCTGAAGCGGCCGCCTCAGCCGACACTTCCCCGAATCCGATGTAATGCGGAAGCAGGCCCGAGGCACAGCCGTAGGCGAAGAATCCGGCGCAAACCGTTGACAGATAGGACAATGCCAGGACTGCAACCAGCATTTTCCCGGCTCCCTTGCCGAGATTGGCGACCGAAGGAGTCACGAGGCCGAGCACCAGAAGAGGCACGATGAACTTGAGTATCTGGGCGAAGAACACATTGAAGGTCTTCAGTATCCTGACCAGGACCACCGGGGCCACCAGACCTAGCAGCGAACCCAATGCTATGGCTATCAGGACCTTGGGAAACAGCCCGAGTTTTATCTTCTTCATGGCGTCAGAATGTGAAGGTGCAGGTCACAGGATAGTGGTCGGAGACGAACGGCACACCGTAATCCTT
>JBJEBP010000101.1:0-12716 GCA_051870135.1 Candidatus Cryptobacteroides sp.
CGTAAGATTCCTTCTCACAGTTTGTTACGACCTGCGGTTCCCGGTCTGGTCCCGCAACAGGAATGACTATGACGTTATGCTTTGCGTGGCGAGCTGGCCTACGCAGAGAAGATATGCCTGGGACACACTTCTAAGGGCGAGAGCCATTGAGAATCAATGTTTTGTAGCCGCAGCCAACAGGGTAGGAAAAGATCCTTCCTGCGTCTATGACGGCGGTTCCGTAATTCTGGACCCTCTCGGGAAACCTGTTGCGGCCTGTCAGGACGGAGTTTCTGAAACCATTGTCGGCGAGGCCGATATGAAGTCTCTCACGGAATTCCGCAAGAGTTTCCCGGTCCTCGCCGACAGCGACGATTTCAGGATTTGTTAATTCGCAGCTCCTTTTATCGAAAGCCTCTTCCTGTCATCCCGACCAAGTGAAGCGGTTCCTCCTGTCATCTCGACCAAGCGTAGCGCGTGGAGAGATCTTTATGCATAAAGATTTCTCGACTCCGCACTCCGTGCTCCGCTCGAAATGACAAGAAACACGATGCCCAGTCGAGATGACAAGAATAGACGGCGCACAAGTCAAAGGACAGGACTACTTAATTTCGTAGCACCACCCGTGGATATCCTCAATCTCACCCTTCTGGATTGAGGTGATGGTCTTGTACAGCCGTGTGCAGGCAGGACCGACCTCACCGTCCGGAAGATAGCGGTAAACAGTCTTCACAGCATCCTCCTCAAGCACCTCCTTCACATCAATATGGGACATAGGGGTGATGACCACGGCAGTTCCGCATCCTCCTGCCTCATCGAACTCAGCCAGGTCCTCAAGCCTGATAGGACGCTTCTCAACCCTCATTCCAAGGTCAAGGGCGATTTCCTGGAGGGACTTGTTGGTAATCGAAGGAAGCACGCTGTCCGAGAGCGGAGTCACGTAAGTATTGCCCTTGATGCCGAAGAAATTGGAAGAGCCGAACTCGTCCACATACTCGTGAGTCTTGGAATTGAGATAGAGCAGTTCGCTGTAACCCTGCTCGTGGGCAATCTGGTAAGGACGGAAGGTAGCCGCATAGTTCGCCCCGACCTTGTAACTTCCTGAACCCTTCGGAGCAGCCCTGTCATAGTTCAGAGGAATGACGCCTGAGAATGAACGCATATTGGCACCGTAATAAGGACCTACAGGAGCACACATCACTGCGAAAATTGCCTCGTTAGGAGGGGTCAGCTGCATCTTCGGCTGTGCTCCGAGGAGCAATGGCCTGAGATACATGGCGGCATCGTGACCGTAAGGTGCGAGGAACTCGATATTGGACTTCACGCATCTTTCGCACATCTCTATGAACATTGAGTCAGATGGGGCTGGAAGACCGAGAAAACCGGCCGTTCTCCTGAGCCTGTGAGCATTCTCGAATGGCCTGAACATAACGATTTTGCCATCTTTCTGCGTGAAGGCCTTGAGGCCCTCGAAGCAGGAGAATGCGTAGTGAAATACGCAGGTAAAAGGGTCAAGAAGGAACGAAAAGTCCTCTGACTCAGTTATTTCTGACCATTTTCCGTCCTTCCAGCGGGCGGTTACGAGGGTTCTGGTGCGATATGCGTCGAACCCGAGTGATTGCCAATTGATCTGTGACATATATTCTTGATGTTTCAATGTTTACTTATATAATCCGCTACCCAATCCCCCACTTCCGAGGTTGAATAAGCCTTTCCGCCATCCGCAAGATCCTCTGTGACAATACCTTCGTCAATGGAGGCCTTGACAGCTTCCCGGATCATCCTGCCCTCATCCTTGAGCTGGAACGCATATTCGAACATCATTGCGGCAGATAGTATGGTGGCAAGAGGATTGGCGATATTCTTGCCGGCAGCCTGCGGATATGAACCGTGTATAGGCTCGAAAACGCCAGTATGCTCGCCGATGGAAGCGGACGCAAGAAGTCCCATCGAGCCGGAAACGCAGCTAGCCTCATCGGTGAGAATGTCTCCGAAGGTATTCTCAGTCACGAGGACATCGAAGAATTTCGGACCGGTAATCAGTTTCATCGCTGCATTGTCCACATACATATAGTCCGTGGTCACATCCGGATATTCCGGAGCAAGTTCCTGGGCTATCTGCCTCCAGAGGCGGGAAGATTCGAGCACATTGGCCTTGTCCACCACTGTGAGATGATTGCGGCGGAGACGGGCATACTCGAATGCCAGACGGAGAATGCGCTCGACCTCGTATCTATGATAGATATTGGTGTCCCAGGCAGTGTCCCCATTGTCCTTGCGGCCTTTTTCGCCGAAATACATTCCGCCTGTCAACTCCCTGACACAGAGGAAGTCGGCACCATCCACAAGTTCTTTTTTCAGCGGACTTTTATGCACCAGTGAACTGAATGTCTCCACTGGGCGGAGATTGGCGTAGAGACCGAGTTTCTTTCTCATTGCAAGAAGGCCCTGCTCCGGCCTGACCTTGGCTGTAGGATTGTTGTCAAACTCCGGATCACCGACTGCGCCAAAAAGCACAGCGTCGCTTTCCATGCAGGTCTTGAAGGTCTCATCCGGGAAGGCATCCCCGTATTTCCTTATGGCACAGGCACCTACATATCCGAATGAATATTCTGCCTTATGTCCGGCCCTCTCGCAGACCGCATCCACGGCCTTTACGGCCTGTTCCACTACTTCCGGTCCGATACCGTCACCGGGAAGCTTGGCGATTTTCAGATTCATATCTATTTCAGATTTTCTATCAAATTCAACATCTTGAATGTAGCCTTGATGGCCGCTTCGGTCTGGTCCGCATCGAGACCCCTGGTCTTGAGTTCAGAGCCCTTCCAGTCCCAGGTAATCATTGTCTGGACGAGGGCGTCGGTCTTGCCTCCCGGAGGAATGCCGACCTGATAATCGAGAAGCACAGGATGCGGCTTCCCGAGCCTGTCATACACTTTCCAGAGGGCTTTCATGAATGCATCGTACTGGCCGGCTCCAGATGAAACCTCCTCATACTCAACACCTTCAATACTTATTTTTATTGTCGCCACAGGCCTCATTCCCCTGGCCAGCTGGAGAGAATAATTTACAACCTTGATCTTGTCCTCACCCTGGCTGAACTCACCTTTAAGGACATCGGAAATGATGAAAGGCAGATCCTCTGTCGTCACCATCTCCTTCTTGTCCCCGAGCTCTACCACCCTCGCTGTCACCTTGCGTATCTGGTCAGGGGTGAGCCTGATGCCAAGTTCCTCAAGATTCTTGGCAATGTTGGCCTTTCCGCTGGTCTTGCCGAGAGCATATTTCCTTACCCGGCCGAACCTCTCGGGAAGCAGCTGATTCTCATAGAGATGCCCCTTCTTGTCCCCGTCCGCGTGAATGCCCGCGCTCTGCGTGAAGACTGCGGCACCTACTATAGGCTTGTTCTCCGGAATCCTTATTCCCGAAATACTCTCAACATATCTGCAAACGTGCGTCAACTCATTCTCTTTCAATGTATTGCCTAGTTTGAGATGATCATTGAGCACTCCGAGGAAACTTGCAACAGGTGTATTTCCGGTACGTTCGCCCAGTCCATTGACTGTAGTGTGCACACCTCTTGCACCGGTCTTGACGGCGGCGGCTGAATTTGCAACGGCAAGGTCATAGTCATTGTGGCCGTGGAAATCGAAATGCAGTTCAGGGAAGGCAGAAACCATTGCCCCGACATATTCCGAAGTCTGTTCCGGAGAGAGGACTCCAAGCGTGTCAGGCAGCATGAATCTCTTTATTCCGATATCTTTCAACGCAGCTACCATTGACTTTACATAGCCGGGGCTGTCCTTCATTCCATTTGACCAGTCCTCAAGATAGAGATTGACACTTAGCCCTGCAGCCTCCGCAAGGGCAACGTCCCTGCGTATGTCATTCCAATGCTCCTCAGGAGTCTTCCCAAGCTGTGTGGTAACGTGCTTCAATGAACCCTTGGCCAGCAGGTTCAGGACCCTGCCCCCGGACTCGGATATCCATTTTATGGAAGAGCCTCCGTCCACGAAGCCCAGGGCCTCCACCTGCCCGAGTCTTCCTGCATCCGCAGCCCAGGCGCAGATTTTCCGGAAGGCGGACAACTCCCCCTGCGAAACCCTTGCAGAGGCCACCTCAATGCGGTTCACTCCCAGGTCCTCAAGCAGGATTTTTGCCAGGGTTAGCTTCTCCTCATCATTGAAGGAGACACCCGAAGTCTGCTCTCCGTCCCGAAGTGTGGTGTCCAGTATTTCTATTGTCCTGACCATTGCTCAATACCTCAATGAAGACTTTTCATAAGCCTCAATTCTGTCCTTATGCTCAAGGAGATAGTCAATGTCATCAAGCGCGTTCATAAGACAGTATTTCTTGTATGCGCTCAGCTCGAACTTCTCCTCCCGGCCGGTGCTGAGATTGCTTACCGTCTGCGCAGGAACATCCACCCTGACACGTGCCTGAGGATTCTCTGTCAAAGTAGCGAAGAGTTCCGCGAGAAAATCCTCGGAAACCACCACCGGAAGCACGAAATTGTTCAGTTCGTTGTTCTTGTGGATATCTGCGAAGAAGCTGGAAATCACCACCCTGAAGCCGTAGCCGGCAATTGCCCAGGCAGCATGCTCACGGCTGGATCCTGAGCCGAAATTCTTCCCGGCGACCAGAATCTGGTGGCAGCCCTCGGACGGCTTTGCGCTGAACTCAGGCTTGTTGAGTACGAAATCAGGCTTCGGAGTCCCGTCATTCTCATATCTCCAATCCCTGAACAAGGCATCACCGAAGAACTTTTCATCCTTTGTCGTAGCCTTCAGGAAACGGGCCGGAATTATCTGGTCAGTATCCACATTCTCAAGCGGAAGAGGCACGCAGGTGCTCTCAATTATATCGAATTTCTGTTTCATTGAATCAAGGTTCTTGGGTCTGTTATTACTCCGGTAACTGCGGCGGCGGCAGCAGTGAGAGGGCTTGCGAGCATTGTCCTCGCACCCGGTCCCTGACGGCCCTCGAAATTGCGGTTGCTGGTGGAAACGCTGTACTTCCCTGCAGGAATCTTGTCATCGTTCATCGCAAGGCAGGCGGAGCAGCCCGGCTGGCGGATTTCAAATCCGGCCTCTTCAAGCACCTTGTCAATGCCTTCCTGACGTATCTGCTCCAGCACCATCCATGAACCCGGAACCAGCCAGGCAGTGATGCCCGGAGCCTTCTTGCGTCCTGCGGCAATTGATGCGAAAGCCCTGAAATCCTCAATGCGGCCATTGGTGCAGGCTCCGAGGAAAACATAGTCAACCGGCTTGCCAATCAGGCTCTCACCGGCATTGAAACCCATATAGTTCAATGACTTGGAGAATGATTCACGGCCTTCCGGCGAGACAGTTTCAAGTGCAGGAATTGACTCAGTTATCTCCATTCCCATTCCCGGATTTGTTCCGTAAGTAATCATCGGGCCTATTTCTGCGGCATCATATACGATTTCCCTGTCGAAAACAGCATCGTCACCGCTCCTGAGAGTCTTCCAATACTCTACAGCCCTGTCCCAGTCCTTGCCTTTCGGAGAATGTTCGCGGCCCTTGAGATAGGCGAACGTGGTTTCGTCCGGAGCAATGAATCCGCCCCTGGCCCCCATCTCTATGGAGAGGTTGCAGAGTGTCAGGCGGCCCTCCATTGACATTTCCCTTATCACATTTCCCGCATATTCAATGAAATAGCCCGTTGCACCTGAAGTGGTGATACGCTTCATTATATAGAGAGCGACATCTTTCGGCGTCACTCCCTTGCCGAGCTTGCCTTCCACGCTGATTCTCATTGACTTCGGCTTCTGCTGCAGGATGCATTGGGATGCCATTACCATCTCCACCTCGCTGGTTCCGATTCCGAATGCGACTGCGCCGACGGCTCCGTGTGTGGAAGTATGCGAATCTCCGCATACTATTGTCATTCCTGGCAGGGACAGGCCCCTCTCCGGTCCTACCACGTGGATGATGCCGTTGCGGCTGTCCATCATTCCGAAATGAGTCAGGCCGAACTCTGCGGCATTGGCGGCAAGGGTATCAACCTGGCTCTTTGACACAGGGTCTGCGATGGGTTTGTCCTGATTCCGGGTCGGAGTATTATGGTCAGGCATACAGTAGATCTTGTCCGGCCTGAGACAGCCTATACCCCTGGCCCTGAGCCCGTCAAATGCCTGCGGGCTGGTTACCTCGTGGCAGTAAAGCCTGTCGATATAGAGCTGGGACGGACCACCGTCAATCATATCGACTACGTGGGAATCCCAGATTTTGTCAAATAATGTGTTCATTTAAATGGAGTGGATTTTGTTTATACAGTCAACGTATGCATCAATGGAGGCAGTTACAATGTCAGTGCTGGCGGCGAAACCATAGAAGATGTGCCCCTCATACTCCACCTGCATGTGCACCTTGCAGCAATCGTCGGAACCCTTGCTGATGCCCTGGATAGTGAACTCGTTGATGGTAATCTTGCGCTTGACTATCTGGCGGAGAGCATTGATGGCGGCATCCACAGGACCGTTTCCGGTAGCCGCAGCCTCGAATTTCTCCCCGGCAATGTCCAGGCCGACTGAAGCGACAGGCTTCATTCCAATGCCGCTGGTAGCCTGAAGCCAATCCACCTTGACCACTCTCTCCCCGGTCCTTTCAGCCCCTGCGAGCATAAGGATGTCATCGTCATTGATTTCCTTCTTCTTGTCCGCGAGCAGGAGGAATTCCTGGTAAACCTTGTCGAGTTTCTCCTTGCCCAGATGGATTCCGTGACTCTCCAGCCTGTATTTCAATGCTGCGTGGCCGCTTCTCGCCGTAAGCACTATCGAATTGGTATCCAGGCCGATATCCTTCGGGTCAATGATTTCGTAGGTACTGACGTTCTTCAATACTCCGTCCTGATGAATTCCTGACGAATGCGCGAAGGCGTTTCTTCCCACAATGGCCTTGTTCGGCTGGACAGGCATGTTCATCAGGTTCGAGACCATACGGCTCAGCGGGCTGATGGAAGTCGTGTTGATATTTGAACTCAGGTCAAGTTCCCTATGGGATTTCAGAATCATCGCAATCTCCTCAAGTGCAGTGTTTCCGGCCCTCTCACCTATACCGTTAATTGTGACTTCGCACTGCCTTGCACCATTCATTATGCCGGCCATCGTGTTCGCCGTGGCCATACCCAGGTCATTGTGGCAATGGGTCGAGATTATGGCCTTGTCAATGTTGGGAACATTGTCACAAAGAAACTTGATCTTCGCCCCGTACTCGGAAGGCAAGCAATATCCGGTGGTATCCGGAATATTGACCACCGTGGCACCTGCATTGATAACGGCCTCAATGACCCTTGCAAGGAACTCATTGTCAGTCCTTCCGGCATCCTCCGCATAGAACTCCACGTCATCGGTGAACTTCCTTGCATAGCGGACAGCCTTCACTGCCCTCTCAAGGATTTCCTCGCGGGTGGAATTGAACTTGTAGCGGATATGTGAGTCCGAGGTTCCGATACCAGTGTGGATACGCCCGTGCTTCGCGTATTTCAATGCTTCCGCAGCCACTTCGATATCCTTTTCGACCGCCCGGGTCAATGCACATATTGTCGGCCAGGTCACGGCCTTGGAAATCTCAATCACGGAATTGAAATCTCCGGGGCTGGAGACCGGAAATCCGGCTTCAATCACATCCACGCCGAGGGTCTCCAGAGCCTTGGCAACCTGGATTTTCTCAACTGTATTGAGCTGGCATCCAGGCACTTGCTCTCCGTCCCTCAGCGTAGTGTCGAAAAAATATACTCTATTGTTTTTCATGTTTGTTCCAGATATCTCGACTTCGCACTTAGTGCTGCGCTCGATATGACATTATTTGTTCTCCGGACGCAGTGAGCGGACAGTCTCGGCGGTTTTCCACATCTCGCTGTCGTGCAGCACCTTCAGTTCCTTCTCGAGGCCTTCGCGATAGTCAGGCTTGGAGTTGGAGTCAATGGAAATCTGGGCCTCGGTACCGTCAGCGACATTGTCATAGAGTTGCTTCATTACAGGCTTGATTGCATCCTTGAATCTCGGATACCAGTCGAGGGCACCTCTCTGCGCTGTGGTTGAGCAGTTTGCATACATCCAGTCCATACCCTTCTGTGCGAAGAGCGGCATAAGTGACTGGGTAAGTTCCTCCACGGTCTCATTGAAGGCCTCGCTCGGAGTATGTCCGTTCTCCCTGAGAACCTCGTACTGTGCCTGGAAAAGGCCCTGGACGGCTCCCATCAGGGATCCGCGCTCTCCTGTAAGGTCAGAAACGGCTTCCCTGCGGAATGTGGTCTCGAACAGATATCCCGAGCCAATTCCTATTCCAAGGGCAATTGTCCTGTCGTATGCCTTTCCTGTATAGTCCTGGGCAATGGCGTAGGAAGAATTGATTCCGCGGCCCTCGAGGAAGAGGGAGCGCAATGATGTTCCGGAACCCTTCGGGGCAACCATTATGACGTCCACGTCAGCAGGAGGGACGCAGCCTGTCCTGTCGCTCCAGGTGATGGCGAAACCGTGTGAGAAATACAGGGCCTTGCCTGCGGTGAGATGCTTCTTGATGGTCGGCCAGACTGACATTACAGCAGCGTCAGAAAGAAGGCACATTATAATGCTTCCCCTTTCGCAGGCCTCCTCGATGCTGAAGAGAGTCTCGCCCGGAACCCAGCCGTCAGCGACCGCCTTGTCGTAGGTCTTGCCGGCACGCTGGCCCACGATGACATTGAGTCCGTTGTCCTTCAGGTTGAGGGACTGGCCAGGGCCCTGGACACCGTAACCGAGGACTGCGATGGTCTCATTCTTGAGCACTTCCCTTGCTTTTTCTACCGGAAATTCTTCGCGGGTCACTACATTCTCTTCGACTCCGCCAAAATTGATTTTTGCCATAATTAATTGTATTTTAATGTTTTACCTATTCAACTCTTCTCTTTCCCTGAGATATTCCACTAGAGGTTCCTGTCTTTCTCTCGAAACCACAGCCCTTCCGGAACGTTGGAACTGCATAAGGCCGCATTTGCAAAGTTCGTCGTAAAGCCTGCGGGTTTCATCCGTGGTCCCGACCTTGGAAATGACTGTGAATATGCTGTTGATTTCAAGGATTCTCGCATTGTAAACCTGAAGTATCTCTTCAATGTTGCCTGACGAAATCATGCTCTGGGTCGAGACCTTGTACAATGCCATCTCGCGATAGACCACCTCGTCCTCCGCATAGAAGAAAGCCTTGACGACGTCAACACGTTTTTCAATCTGCCTGACCGTTTCCTCAATTCTCTTTGGCGTCGCCTCAGTATCAATTGTTATCGTGTGGATTCCCTCGTATGCAGAAGCATTGGCTGAGAGGCTGAGGATATTGAGGCTTCGCCGGGTGAAGACATTGGCAACCTGAGTGAGAATACCAATCTGGTTTTCAGTATAGATTACAACTGTATATTTCTTTGTTTCCATTTTCTATTTCTTTTCGTACCACTCTGTCTCTGAAAGCATTATCTCGTCAATTCCCTTTCCCGGAGGAATCATCGGCATCACGTTTCCGTCCTCAATCACGCGTACATCCAGTATGTAAGGCCTGTCGGCGGCGAACATCCTCCTGACTGCCGCATCAAGGTCTTCCCTTCTTTCAACTACCTCAGCCTCAATGCCGTAAGCCTTCGCAATCAGCATATAATCCGGATTCAGCATCCTTGTAGCCGAATATCTACCGCCAAAGAAAAGTTCCTGCCACTGGCGCACATTACCAAGCCAGTTGTTGTTCAGGATCACCACTTTGACTCCTGTTCCCTCCTGCATTACAGTACCCAGTTCCTCAATCGTCATCTGGATTCCGCCGTCTCCGACAAAGAGGCAGACCGGTCTCCCGGGGGCTCCAATCTTGGCACCTATGGCTGCAGGAAGTCCGAAGCCCATTGTTCCGAGCCCTCCCGAGGAAATGAAACTCCTTGTCCTCGTAAACCTTGAATATCTCGCAGCCATCATCTGGTTCTGGCCCACATCCGTGACAACTACGGCATCCCCGCCGGTAACCTCCGAAACTTTGTCAATGACCTCGCCCATCCTGATATGCCCGTCAGCAGGATGCAATTCCCTGTCAATGACTTTGTTATGCTCTACTTCCGCGCATTCGGAGAAACTTGAGACCCAGGCCTCCCTCCTCTTCCGGCTTATCATTGAGGTCAATACAGGAAGCACCTCGGCGGCATTGGCGTTGATTCCGACCTCTACCGGTACAATCTTTCCGATTTCAGACGCATCTATGTCAATGTGAATGACTTTTGCCTGCCTTGCGTATTTGTCCAATGTCCCCGTAACCCTGTCGTCGAAACGCATTCCGACCGCAATGAGCACATCGCATTCATTAGTCTTGATATTCGGGGCAACATTGCCGTGCATACCAATCATCCCCTGGTAAAGTCTTGAAGATGAAGGCAATGCAGCAAGACCGAGCAATGTGGACGCAGCCGGTATGTCCCCTTTTTCAATGAATTCTGCCAATGCTTTCTCGGCTCCGCCAAGTATCACTCCCTGGCCATAGACCACCATTGGTCGCCCAGCCTTGTCAATGAGCTCCGCTGCCCTGGCAACTGCCTCCACAGGCACTGGAAGTTCAGGCACATAACTGCGTATGAATGAGCATTTCTTGAATTCAAAACCTGTCATTCCCACCTGTGCGTCCTTGGTAAAATCCAGGACTACCGGACCTGGACGGCCTGTAGATGCGATGTAGAATGCCCTGGATACTGCCCAGGCCACGTCCTCAGCCCTGCGGATCTGATAGTTCCACTTGGTAATCGGGCTGGTGAGACCTATGATATCCGCCTCCTGGAATGCATCAGTACCAAGCGCACCGGAGGCTACCTGGCCGGAAATGACGACTACCGGAGTAGAGTCTGTCATCGCATCTGCAACTCCGGTGATGACATTGGTAGCACCCGGCCCTGAGGTCACGATGACCACTCCCGGCCTTCCTGTAACCCTGGCATAGCCCTGGGCTGCGTGAATGGCACCCTGCTCATGGCGGACGAGAATGTGGCGGAGCCTGCCGGCATAGTCGTAAAGTTTGTCATAGACCGGCATTATTTGGCCTCCGGGGTATCCGAAGATGGTATCAACCCCTTCAGCAGCAAGTGCTTCCAGCAAAGCCTCGGAACCTGTTACCGGCTGTGTATTGGTATTTTCCATATCTAAAGTCTATTGTGTCTTGTTCGTGATTCTCAATCCGGAATAACTCTGGTAGCACCCTTGTCGGCCGAGCTGACCATCGCGGCGTATGCCTTGAGGCTGGCCGATACCTCGCGCTGCCTGGACGGAGGGGTGAATGCTTTCTTTCCCCTTGAGAGTTCTTCTGCCCTGCGGGCATCCAGTTCCACGTCGGACAGCCTTACATTGATGCTTCTCGAAGGTATGTCAATGTCAATGATATCCCCATCCCTGACGAGGCCGATTTCGCCGCCGGCCGCAGCCTCCGGTGATATATGGCCGATACTGAGTCCTGATGTTCCCCCGCTGAATCTTCCGTCCGTTATCAGGGCGCATTCCTTGCCGAGATGCATTGACTTGATATAGGATGTCGGGTAGAGCATTTCCTGCATTCCCGGGCCGCCTTTAGGACCTTCGTATGTTATCACGACCACGTCTCCTGCATTGACCTTTCCGCCGAGAATGCCGTCACAGGCTGCCTCCTGGGAATCAAAGACCTTGGCCGGGCCGGAGAATTTCCAGATGGACGGGTCCACGCCGGCAGTCTTGATGACGCAGCCGTTCCTTGCAATGTTGCCGAAGAGGACTCCGAGTCCGCCGTCCTTGGTATAGGCATGTGCGAGATCTCTTATGCAGCCATTTTCCCTGTCAATGTCAAAGGACTCATAATCATTTGACTGCGAAGCCATTGCCGTGCTGTATCTGTTGGCTGGGGCACTGGAATATATGCCTTTGGCCTCGTCCGTGACATCCGGGCTGAGAATGCAGAACTGCCTGATTTCCTCCGCCAATGTCATCCCGTCCACTCTAACAAGGCTGGTGTCCACGAGTCCGCCATCCGCCAGTTCCTTCATTATCGAGACGATTCCGCCTGCCCTGTTCACATCCTGGACGTGGTATCTGGCAGTGTTCGGAGCCACTTTGCAGAGGCAGGGAACCTTTCTTGAGAGGGCGTCGATATCTGACATCCGGAAATCCACCCCGGCCTCATTGGCGACGGCGAGAAGGTGAAGTACAGTGTTTGTGGAACCTCCCATCGCGATGTCGAGTGTCATTGCATTGAGGAATGCCTTCCTTGTGGCTATGCTCCTCGGAAGGACTGATTCGTCCCCGTCCAGGTAATATTTCCAGGCATTGGAAACTATCAGGCGGGCAGCCTTGCGGAAAAGTTCCTCTCTTCTCTTATGTGTTGCCACGATTGTCCCGTTTCCGGGCAGGGAGAGGCCGATAGCCTCTGTAAGACAATTCATTGAGTTGGCCGTGAACATTCCCGAGCAGCATCCGCAACCCGGGCAGGAGGCGTTCTCTATGGCCTCCACATCTGCGTCGCTTACAGACGGGTCGGCCGATTTCACCATTGCGTCAATCAGGTCCAGCCTGGCTTCTCCGTGAACACCGGCCTCCATCGGGCCACCTGATACGAAAACAGCCGGGATATTGAGCCTCATTGCGGCCATCAGCATTCCCGGAGTAATCTTGTCGCAGTTGCTTATGCATATCATTGCATCGGCCTTGTGGGCATTGACCATATATTCCACGCTGTCCGCGATGATGTCTC
>JBJEBP010000102.1:0-12684 GCA_051870135.1 Candidatus Cryptobacteroides sp.
ATCCAGCACAATCCTCCTCCACTCCTCTACATTCTCCTCGTCCAGAGAACTGAATCCTGGCCCCTTGAGGAACATCGTCTGAAGCACGAACTCCCCATTGAACGCACGCAAAGCCTCCACTGTCCCGGCCACGCTGTATTTTCCCGAAGGCTGGTTCACCATTGCGACAATCCTGTCAATCCCCCCGTCCAGCTTTAATATCGGATTGTCAACCCTCATAAGTGCCGCCCTCACCTCCGGCCGCTGAATCATTGTCGCATTGGAAAGCACCGACACAACCGATTGAGGGAAGAATTCATCCCTCAGGCGGAGGGTAATGTCAATCATCTCAGGAAAATGCGGATTCAGCGTAGGCTCACCGTCTCCGGAAAAAGTAATCGAGTCAATGCGTACACCATTGTCCCTGCATTCCTCAAGCTTTGACCTCAATGCAGCCTCAAGTTCATCCGGCAAAGGGAGTCTGGTATCCTCACGGCCATCCCTGTTCCAGCCGCATTCACAGTAGATGCAATCGAAATTGCAAATCTTCCCCTTCTCCGGAAGAAGATTGATTCCCAGAGAAGAACCGAGACGCCGGCTGAAAATCGGCCCGAATACTATTTTCTCCCTCAACATATCTAAACAATTCTTCTTGAACGGCTTGCAGAAGTCAGCCTGCCGTCCGGCGAAATATGGTCAATGGCCACGACACCCGGTCTTCGTCCCGGAGCAAAACTGCCGAGCACATCCTCCTTACCGAGGAATTCTGCACCATTGAAGGTTGCCCACTTTATAATATCCCCGAGAGGTATCCCGGGGAAGTTCTCCTGAAGACAGAAAATCTCCCGTATCATATCCAGGTCATCATTGCTGGAAAGCGAATCAGTCCCTACAGTAAGCTTAAGGCCCGAGCGCCACATCAGGCCCACATCAGGCAAAGCATTGTGAATAAAAATGTTGGAGCAAGGGCAAAGGGCCACGTATGGATGCTCCATCACAGCCTTGACAGCCTCAATCCCCTCCTCATTCATACACACCTCGTGTACCAGCAATATATGTTCAGGGAAGGCAGTCCTCCCCGTATCCTTCAATCTGTCAATAAAATACAGCAATGATGACTTGCCCGTGACCGGCGGGACGCTCATCCCAGCCCTCCTGCGGTTCTCATACATCGCCCCGGTACCGGAAATCAACATATCCTCCTCTTCCTGGGTCTCCTCACTATGGTATGAAAGGAAGCCTGACTTCAGGCCCTCATCAGACACTGCGGTAAGCAATGCCGGACTCGTAGTATAGCAGGAATGCGGAGTAGGAGCCGCATCAATGCCGTATGAATCAGCCACTTTCTTGAGAGCCAATACTGAATCCATCACAGCCCCGCAATCCTCAGGTTCAGTTCCGAAAACCTCGAGAAAAGTCCTCGTATAAATCGGCGACCTGGACTTGCACTCGAAGGAATCATCGCAATTGCTGATATCCCCCATTGCGCCCACTCCCCTTCTCCAGAGAATATCCATCCACTCGGAAATCATCCTCTTCTTCTCCACAACACTCACAGTATCACGGAGTTCATTGATCTGGTCAATGAAGCCTGCCATTCCCGTACCCTTGCGGAACTTGTGCCACATTGAAGAAAGCTCGATATGGCAATGAGCATTCACCATTCCCGGAATCAATGCCCCGGAAACCTTTTCCGCACCTTCAGGCAGGTCATCAGAAACGCCGGTTGAAAGCACTGTTCCGTCGTCATCCAGTTCAACGAAACCTCCACGCAGAGGTTCCGCAGACAAGCCTGTGAATATGTAGTCAGCGTAAATACGTCTCATATCTGAACCTAATTCTTTCTCCCCGTCCTGAACGGCATCCTGCGTTTCGTCGAATCAATCGGAATCTGCTGGATAACCACCTTGTCCATTTCATTCTGCAAGGCAGGGCGGCGTGGTTTCAAACTCTTGCTGTCAAAACTGTCCTTCGCAGCAGAGCCTGACCTGGCTCCAATGCTGTCCCTGGCCGCAGCTAGACTGTCGGCAGCTACCAGAAGGCTATCAGTCAATACACTGTCCTTCGGTGCAACATACCACTCAGGACCATAATAGACTGTATCCAGAGGCAGCCTCTCCCAGAAATAAACCCCGGTGGAATCAACCAGGACATTGACAGAATCAAATCGCACGGAATCCCGGCAACGGTCAAGCCTCACCTCCACACGCCTGAACTCCTTCGCTTCAATGACAGCCCTCAAACTGTCGAGATAAGCCCTTCTCCTCTCCTCGTAGGTCAATTCATCAATCCTCTCCTGAAGAATGTTCTCGACTTTGGTGAAAATCTTGCCGAATGATTCCGGGTCCGCCATATAGAATTTGACACTCGCAATGTAGTCATCCCTGTCATAACCGTATTCTGCCAGGACAGGAGCATATACCAGGCAAGTGTCAGCCCTCCTCGGAGCATTCTCACGTGCCCATTGGTCAACCAGCAGCATCCTCGCATAAATCTTTGCGAAGTCATCCTTCGGAATGACCTTGCCACCCCTGTCGCAGGACAGGAGTGACAAAATTGCCGCTACCAATATGACCAATGTCTTTCTCATCCGGAAACCCTTATCTCAAAACAGCCCCGAACTGGTTCTGGAACGTAGCCAGAAGCCTTGACACAGCCTTCTCCACCTCCTGGTCGGTCAATGTCTTCTCAGGGTCCTGGAGCACGAAATTGATGGCATACTGCTTCTTGCCCTCAGGAATCTTGTCCCCGCGGTAAACGTCGAAGAGCGAAACCTGCTTCAATATCTTCTTAACCGACTTCTGGGCAGCCCTACAAAGATCTGCGTATGACACATTCTCGTCAATGAGTACGGCAAGATCCCTCCTCACCTCCGGGAACTTAGGCATTTCCTGGAACTTGACCTTGACCCTGGAAACGAGCTTGAGCAGGGTCTGCCAGCAAATCTCGGCAGCGAATACCGGCTGGCGGACATCGAACTTGCGGGCCAATGCAGGAGAAACAGTACCGATAACGGCAAGCGGCTCGTGAGTACCAGGCAGCCTGTAGGATATTCCCTCGGCGAAAATGTCAGAAGGAGCGGCACCTGTCTCAAGCGAATAAATATCCACGGCATATCTCTTGAGCAGAAGTTCCAGATAGCCCTTCAGTTCATAGAAACTGCCTTTGCGCGGAGCCTCCCTCCAGGACCTGGCCGGTGAACCTGACATCATGAGGGTGAAGCACTGATGCTCCTCGTATGAGGCCAATGTCTTTCCGTCTGTCTCCGGAAGTCTCTGATATACAGAGCCGTACTCGAATGTCTTGAGGGTACTGATCTGCCTGTTCACATTGTATGCCACTACCTCGAGGCCATTGAGAATCAGGGTCTGGCGCATAACATTGAGGTCGGCGCTGAGAGGATTGACTATCCTTACGCATCTTTCCTCAGGGAACGTGGTCAGGCCCGTATAATATGCGCTCTTGGTGAGCGAATTGTTCATCGTCTCATTGAAACCGTTGGCAGCCAGGAAGTTGGAGATATAGTTACGGACCGTCTCAGGATCCGGAACCGGAGTCGTGCCGACAGACATCTTCATGTGGTGAGGCAGCTCAATGTTGTTGTAGCTGTAGATTCGGAGAATCTCCTCGACCACGTCGCACTCGCGGTAAACGTCAATCATGTAGGAAGGAGCGGCCACCTTTGCACCACCCTCACGCTTCTCAATGAAATCGTATGAGAGCCAGGTCAATATATTCTCAATGACATCGTGTCCGATCTTCTTTCCGATGAAGTTCTCAATCCTGTCATAGTCAAGGTCAATCACCTTCTTTTCAATTGGCTCAGGATAGTTCACCTGGACCTTGCCCACGATATGTCCGCCTGCAAGTTCCTGGATAAGAAGAGCTGCACGCCTTGCCGCAAACGGGATGATGCCCGGATCGGCACCTCTCTCGTAACGGAAGGAAGCATCTGTCTGGAGACCGTGGGTCTTGGAAGTCTTGCGGATTGAACCCGGGTCGAAATATGCGCTCTCAAGGAAGACATTGACAGTGGATTCAGTCACTCCGGAGTCAATGCCTCCGAATACGCCCGCGATACACATCGGGCCTTCAGCATTGGCAATGGCCATATCATTGGCGTGGAGTTTCCTGGCCACACCGTCGAGAGTCACGATATCCTCGCCCTCGCCGGCCCTGCGCACAATCACTTTTCCCCCGGCAATCTTGTCGGCATCGAAAGTGTGGAGCGGCTGGCCGAGCTCGAAGAGCACGAAATTGGAAATGTCAACCACATTGTTGATAGGATGGAGACCAATGGCGAGAAGCTTCTTCTGAAGCCACTCCGGAGACGGTCCGACCTTAACGTCCCTGATGGTAATGCCGTCATACTCAGGAGCTCCGTCCACATCCTGGACCTCAACAGGAATGGCCTCTCCCTCACCTTCGGCAAATGCTGAAACATCCGGATAAGAGAATGAGCAAGGTATTCCGTTGAGCTTGAGATAGGCGTAGAGGTCCCTCGCCACACCGATATGTGAGGCGGCATCCACCCTGTTGGCCGTGATTTCATACTCGATTACAGCCTCCGGCTTGAGTCCGAGATAATCCCTTGCAGTCACTCCAACAGGCGCATCTGCAGGAAGCACCTTGATGCCTGAATGGTCATTTCCGATACCGAGTTCATCCTCGGCGCAGATCATGCCGAATGACTCAACGCCGCGTATCTTGGACTTCTTGATCTTGAAATCGCCTGGAAGAACGGCCCCAATTCTTGCGAAAAGCACCTTTTGGCCGGCAGCCACGTTCGGAGCGCCGCAGACTACGGTTATGAGTTCGCCCGTACCGTCATCGACCTTGGTGATGTGGAGATGGTCCGAATCAGGATGCATGCCGCATTCCTTTACCTCTGCCACGACGACTTCCGGACACAATGTCTCGTCCTCGGAAACCGAATCTACCTCAATGCCGATGGATGTCATCGCATCAGCAATCTCCTGAGGCGTAAGGCCGCACTCAAGATATTCCTTCAACCAACTGTAAGAAAGTTTCATATCTGTTCAATTTTTTATTTTCCTGTATTAACCGGCAATGTCCTCCGGATTGAAAAGGGAGGCGGCGAACTCCTTCTTGTCGAAGACCTTGAGGTCATCCACTCCTTCTCCGATTCCGATGAACTTGATAGGCACCTTCATCTGGTCCACAATCCCTATAACAACCCCGCCCTTGGCCGAGCCGTCCAGCTTGGTGACAGCGAGAGAGGTCACATCGGTCGCCTTGGAGAACTCCTGGGCCTGATGGTAGGCATTCTGGCCCGTGGAGCCGTCAAGCACCAGCATCACCTCGTGAGGGGCATCCGGAATCACCTTCCTGATGACATTGCGTATCTTGGTAAGCTCATTCATCAGGTTGATCCTGTTATGGAGCCTGCCTGCCGTGTCAATGATGACTACGTCCGCGTTCTTGGCAACAGCTGACTTCACTGTATCATAAGCGACGGATGCCGGATCCGAGCCCATTTCCTGACGGACAATGCCGACCCCGGCCCGGTCAGCCCAAATCTGGAGCTGCTCGACAGCGGCAGCCCTGAAGGTATCGGCCGCACCGAGAATCACATTCTTGCCTTCAGCCTTGAACCGTGCGGCAAGTTTCCCTATAGTGGTTGTCTTGCCCACGCCATTGACTCCGACAACGAGAATGACGAAAGGCTTTTTCGAGAGGTCGAAAGGCAAGCTGCCGGAACAGGAGGCATCCTCGCCGTCCACATCCAGAAGCTTGGCGATTTCATCCCTGAGCATCTCGACCAACTCATTCATTGACATAAACTTATCCCTCTCTACCCTGTCCTCAAGGCTCTCAATGATTTTCAATGTGGTCTCGACTCCCATATCAGAAGATACGAGAGCCTCCTCAATAGCATCGAGGACATCATCATCTACCCTCGACTTGCCGATTACGGCTCTCGAGAGTCTCTTGAAGAAGCCTTCATTGGTCTTCTTTACGCCTTTGTCGAAAATTCCCATAACACTGTCAGAATAATCAAGCAAATATAGTGAAAGTCAGTGTAAAGTCCAAATGACAGACAATGCGCACTAAACAAAGCACATACAAAAAGAAAGTGGACAGCAACATTGCCATCCACTCTCAAAAATATCTCTGTTCCTTTCGGAATGATTACTTCTTCTCGAAGAAATCCTTCTCCTTGCCGGCATCCACGAACTGCTCAACGAATACGTATGCTCCGGTCTTCGGAGACTTGTCCATACGGATGCACTTTACGATGCTTCTTGCGCCAGCCTTGGCTGCGAAGGTTGCGACTGCTTTCTTTGCCATAAAACTGCTCTCCTAAAATTATTTGATCTCACGATGAAGAGTCACCTTGTGGAGGTAAGGATTGTATTTCCTACGCTCAAGACGCTCGGTTGTGTTCTTCTTGTTCTTGGTGGTAATGTACCTTGACATTCCAGGTACACCGCTCTCTTTCTGCTCGGTGCACTCCAGGATGACCTGCACCCTGTTTCCTTTAGCCTTCTTTGCCATAATTACTTCAGATTAAACAAGGTTGATATATCCTTTCTTCTGTGCATCCCTGAGGGTCTGCTCCAGGCCGTTCTTCTCGATGTGCCTGATACCCTTGCAGGTAACCTTAAGTGTTACGAACCTCTGTTCTGACTCAAGCCAGAACTTCTTGTGCTTGAGGTTCAAAGAGAATTTCCTCTTTGTACGGAGCTTGGAGTGGGCAACGTTGTTGCCGATCATCCTCTTCCTTCCAGTTATTTGACAAACCTTTGCCATATTATTGTACTTTTATAATTTTCAAAATATTCGTGCGAATTGCAAATATCGGGTTTAATTTTCTCAATTCCAAATATTCTACACAAATTTGAAGAATCTGCGCCATCTGATATTCGAAGGGAAAGACCTTGAACTGTCGGTAGATAGCCATATCATGGCAGGCCGTCCGACTATGTGGTCCTCCGGTACGAATCCCCAGTATCTCGAATCAAGAGAATTGTGCCGATTGTCGCCCATCATAAAATAATAATCCTGACTGAATGTGTACTCGTCCGTCTCTTCGCCGTTGATGATAATCTTCCCGTCCGCATTGACCTGGAGAGTGTTGTGCTCATAATCCCTGATTATTCTCTCATACAGGGGAAGCACGTCCAGATCAAGCTTCACTGTGACTCCCGCCTTCGGTATCCATATTGGTCCGTAATTGTCCCTTGTCCATCTGAAGTTTTCCCTGAACGGGAACAGCATCAGGTAGGAATCCGGATAATCAGGGGGATAAACGTCGTTCAACTCTTCTACTGCCGTTACATTCGGACAAGCCTTCACCTGTTCCAGCATTGAAGCCGTGAGCGGCATTTGGGGGTATCCCGGCAATGTCTCGTCGTAATAGAGTTCGGCAATGTTGAGTCCGAGCTTGTCCAGCGTCTTCTGGTTGATTCTCGTTCCGTTAGTGATGACCGCAAATGTGGTCTGCACGCCCGGCCATACTGTCTGGGGCTCTGAATTTATGTGAACTCTTCCGTCAATTATTGTCAATGTATCCCCGGCCACAGCCACACATCTCTTGACGTAGTGGTCCTTCTTGTCGGAAGGCCTAGCGATTACGGGACCGTAGTTCCTGACCGCATAGTCCTTGCCGTAGAGCCGGCATACTGTGTAATAATCCTCGGATGGCGCCTTGACAAGGACTGAATCCCCGTCAGGGAAGCCGAATACGACATAATCACCTCTTCTCACGTTGCGGAAACCCTTGAGCCTCCTGTAGTCGTTCTGGATCAGGGTCGAATAGGACTCGTGCCCGAAGAAGACATTGTGAGTGAACGGTATGGTCAGGGGAGTCTGCGGGATCCTCGGACCGAAAGCCAGTTTGCTTACGAAAAGATGATCTCCGGTAAGCAGCGAACTTTCCATCGATGATGAAGGAATCTTGAAGGCCTGGAAGAAGAAAATATTGATGAAAGTAACGAATACGACAGCGAAGATAATGGCATCAAGCCAGTCCAGCCAGACGTTTCTCTTCTCTCCCTCCTTGTACTCCTTTTTCCAGAACAGCCACTTCACCTTGCGTGTGATGTGGTGGTCGAAAATGACTACAAGGCCGAGGAGCCACCAGAAATTTCCCAACCAGATCACCCATAGCAAATAGAGCAGAGACCAGAAAACCAATCTTGCCCACTTGTTATGATATAGATCCCTCAATGTCATCAGTCAGTTTATTTTACCTGGTTGACGATAGCTTCGAAAGCCTTTGGATTGTTCATAGCAAGGTCTGCGAGAACCTTCCTGTTGAGACCTACGTTCTGCTTTGCGAGCTTGCCCATGAACTGGGAGTATGACATGCCGTACTGGCGTGCGGCAGCATTGATTCTCTGGATCCAAAGAGCGCGGAACTCGCGTTTTTTGGCCTTGCGGTCACGATAAGCATAGGTGAGACCCTTCTCGTAGGTGTTCTTCGCTACCGTCCAGACATTCTTTCTGGAGAGGAAATAGCCGCGGGTTCTTTTAAGAAGCTTCTTGCGGCGTGCCCTTGAGGCTACTGAATTTACTGATCTTGGCATAATTTAAATGGTTTCTGGATACAGTGACCGGACAACCCGGTTCTTGTCGACTGCATTCCGGTTACACTTTTGTTTGTGAAAGATAATTACATTACAAGAAGTTCCTTTACTCTCTTGACATCAACACTGTGAACAAGTGCGAAATGGTCAAGATTTCTCTTCTGCTTCTTGGTCTTCTTGGTGAGGATGTGGCTGTGGTAAGCGTGCTTCCTCTTGATTTTTCCCGTTCCGGTAAGCGCGAAACGCTTTTTGGCACCGGAGTTGGTCTTAAGCTTTGCCATTTTACAACAATTTTATGATTAATAATATTCAAAATCCCTCCCGGACTGGCCGGGAGAGAAGATGCTGCTACTTTTTCTTGATCGGAGCGATCATCATTATCATCCTCTTGCCCTCGAGCGTCGGCATGTTCTCAGCCCTTCCGTACTCCTCAAGCTCGACAGCGAAACGGAGAAGAAGTTTCTCTCCCTGGTCTGCGAACTGGATTGAACGACCCCTGAAGAAGACCGAAGCCTTGACTTTGGAACCCTCTCCGAGGAACTCCTGTGCATGCTTGAGCTTGAACTGGAAGTCATGCTCGTCAGTATTCGGGCCGAAGCGGATTTCCTTTATCACAATCTTGGTGGCATTCTGCTTCATCTCCTTGGCCTTCTTCTTCTGCTGGTAGAGATACTTCTGGTAATCAAGTATCTTGCAAACAGGAGGGTCTGCCTTGGCAGTAATCTCGACCAAGTCAAGTTCCATCTCGTCAGCCATCTTCATGGCAGCTGAAATCGGATAGATGCCCGGTTCCGGAATGTTGTCGCCGACGAGACGTACTCTTGGAGCCTTGATCTCGTCATTGATGTTCAACTCATTCTCGTCCTTGCGGCGACCTGACGGCAGTCTGCTGTCACGTGCGCCTGCGGGCCTCGGACCTGCCGGTCTTGGTGCTCCGGCCGGCCTGTTTCCAGATGGCTTAGGGCCACTGAAATGTGGTTTGTAAGGCGTTGCGATAAAAAATCCTCCTAAATTAAGTTAATATCATCAAAAACTTGCAGAGTTCGAGGCGACTGACGCCGTAAACCTTGCAATAAAGTCTTCAACTTTCATGGAGCCCTGGTCAGCTCCCTCGTAACGTACCGAAACTGTTCCCTCCGTCATCTCCTTCTCGCCTACAATCACGAGGAGAGGCACCCTGAGCAGTGAAATCTCACGGATTCTCTTGCCCAATGTCTCGTTGCGGTCGTCAACGGAACTGCGAATATCGGATTTTTTCATCAAATCACAAACTTTTTTTGCATAATCCGCATATTTTTCGCTGACTGGCAGGACTTTGACCTGATCCGGAGCGAGCCAGAGAGGGAGATGTCCGGCAGTATGTTCAAGGAGAACGGCGGTGAATCTCTCGATGGATCCGAACGGGGCGCGGTGAATCATTACCGGACGCTTCTTGGAGCCGTCCTTGTCCGTATATTCGAGCTGGAACCTCTCAGGAAGGTTATAGTCCACCTGGACTGTTCCGAGCTGCCACTTCCTTCCGAGGGCATCCTTCACCATGAAGTCGAGCTTAGGTCCGTAGAATGCCGCCTCACCGTACTCCACGACGGTCTGGAGACCCTTCTCTGCAGCAGCCTCGATGATACCCTGCTCAGCCCTGTCCCAATTCTCGTCGGAGCCTATGTACTTCTCCTTGTGTTCAGGGTCGCGAAGAGATACCTGGGCTGTGAAGTTCTGGAACTTGAACGAGCCGAATACATAGAGAATGAGGTCGATCACCTTCTCGAACTCTTCCTTCAGCTGGTCAGGACGGACGAAGAGATGGGCATCATCCTGGGTGAAGCAGCGGACCCTGGTAAGTCCGTGAAGCTCACCGCTCTGCTCATAACGGTAAACGGTACCGAACTCGGAAAACCTCAACGGGAGATCCCTGTAGGACCTCGGAGCCGAACGGTAAATCTCGCAGTGGTGAGGGCAGTTCATAGGCTTGAGCATATACTCCTCGCCCTCCTGCGGTGTATGAATAGGCTGGAACGAGTCCTTGCCGTATTTTGCATAGTGGCCTGAAGTCACGTAAAGCTGCTTGCTTCCGATATGCGGGGTGACTACAGGAAGATATCCGTACTCATCAAGTTTCCTGCGGAGGAAGTTCTCGAGCTGGAGACGCATCACAGTACCGCGTGGCTGCCAAAGAGGAAGTCCCATGCCGACCCTCGGGGAGAATGTGAAGAGTTCCATCTCCTTTCCGAGTTTCCTGTGGTCACGCTTTTTTGCCTCCTCGAGCATCACGAGATACTCATCGAGAAGAGACTTCTTCGGGAAGGTGATACCATAGATTCTGGTAAGCTGCTGACGCTTCTCGTCGCCTCTCCAGTATGCTCCCGCAATGGCCGTGAGCTTGACAGCCTTTATCATTGAGGTATCGCGAAGATGCGGACCGCGGCAAAGATCGGTGAAACTTCCGTTCTGGTAGAATGTAATCTTTCCATCCTCCAGTTCGCCGATGAGTTCGACCTTGTACTCGTCACCTTTCTCATTGAAATATTTGAGGGCGTCGTCCTTTGCAACATGCGTGCACTGGAATGCCTCCTTGGAATGTGCGAACTCGAGCATCTTCTTCTCGATGGCCGGGAGGTCATTGTCAGAGAGCACCTTGTCGCCAAGGTCAACGTCATAGTAGAATCCGTTTTCGAGAGCGGGACCGATACCGAACTTCACGCCCGGATAAATGGCCTCGAGGGCCTGCGCCATAAGATGGGCTGAAGAATGCCAGAATACGTGCTTTCCTTCAGGGTCATCCCATTTGAGCAGCCTGATGCTGCTGTTCTTCACAATCGGGGTGTCAAGACCGATGACATTGCCCTTGCCCACTGTCACATCATCGTCGGCTTTCACTGAAACAGCCAGAACTTCGGCTGCCAGCCTCGGACTGATGCTTTCCGCAATCTGATAACCTGTTACACCTTCTTCGAAGGACCTGACACTTCCGTCAGGGAATTTGATGTCAATCATCATTGAAATAAATTAAAAACCCAATAATTGAATTGGACTGGCCAGTATTTACAAACCAAGTACTTGAACTTGGCCAGCCATATTATCAGTTCAAGACCGCAAAGATACGAAATTTTTGCGTACATTTGCACGGATTAACCAATATATGTTACAATGGCAGCTAAGATTGACAGAAGAACAATGTGGAACGAAGGGGCCGGCTACGGAATGATTCTCGGCGTTGTCAGCGGCGTATTCATTTTCCTCAACATGGGGACTGCCGCATTGGCGGAGAATGGAGGAGCGGGACTGAAGATGCTCGCCGTGGCATTGAACGCAGGCCTCTGGCTGGTGAAATTCCTTGCCTGCCTGTGGCTGATGCGTTTCTTCATGCTCAAGTTCGTGGCCGGGCACAAGGGAGCCGACAACAGGCAGAGTTTCAGGCTCGGCGTCATTGTGGCCCTGACATCAGCAGTGGTGTATTCCGGCATCAATCTCCTGAATATCTGCGTCATATCCCCGGGGACAGTGGAAGAGGCCATCAAGACAATGATGGACAGTTTCAGCTCAATGCCGGGCTTCAGCGACAGCGATATGGCATCCATTGAAAGGTCAATGGGAATGTACCCGCAGATAGCATTCTTCTCGAACCTCATATATTGCTTCATCTACGGCGCCATCGTGGCAAAGATCTTCTCCACAGGCATCCCGCCGAGGGACATCTTCGCCGGGGAGGACAATGAACCAGAACAATAAGAACCAAGCCGACTACATATCATGACACCTGACATCTCAATCATCATTCCTCTCCTCAACGAGAAAGAATCCCTCCCGGAACTCACATCCTGGATAAGGGACGTAATGCACAAGAACGGTTGGGAATATGAAGTCCTTATGGTGGACGACGGCAGCACGGACGGCTCCTGGGAGACAATCCGGGAACTGGCAGCGGAGGATGCCAGCATCCACGGTATCCGTTTCCGCAGGAACTACGGCAAGTCAGCCGCCCTCTATCATGGGTTCAAGGAGGCCAGGGGCAATGTTGTCGTGACAATGGATGCCGACCTCCAGGACTCCCCGGACGAGATTCCGGAGATGTACAGGATGATAACCGAGGAAGGCTGGGACATCGTATCAGGCTGGAAGCAACACAGGAAGGACAATGCCTTGACCAAGAATCTTC
>JBJEBP010000103.1:0-3028 GCA_051870135.1 Candidatus Cryptobacteroides sp.
TCATTGACTGGGACTCCGAGAGCGAGGACAAGATTTATGAGAAAATCGACGGCTGGAAGTCCCGCCTTCTCAAGGTGGTGAACAAGAATGTCAACAAGACTTCCCAGGTCAGCTCAATCGAGGTGATGAAGGAGCCGTTCGAGAAGACCGCCACAATGAAAATCCGCCGGTTCAAGTACAAAGACTCGGCACCGACGGTAGAAGAAGAAAGAGAGTCCAGGAAGGACTGATCTTATTGCAGGGAGACAAACGGCTTGTCAAGCAGGGAGAGGGCTATGTCAGGATTATTGGTCGTGATATAGTCCACTTCCTTGTTTATCCAGTTAGTGATATTGGAAGCCCCGTCAACAGTCCAGACATTGACAGACATGCCGGCTGCGTGAGCCTCCCTGATCCAGTCGTCCGTCAATTTGGACTGGGAATAGTCAATACCCCAGATACCGTCCTTGTACAGTAGTGACGGAGACTTGTCGCCGTTCAGATACTGGACCATGGTTCCCGGCGAGAGTTCCACGAATTTTTTGCATACATCATAACTGAAGGCTATATAGACCATCTGGTCCTCCATTCCCTTGGCCTTCACCATTTCCACGCATTTCTTCGCGGCAAGCAGCGATTTCTCGGACGTATTATGGTTCTTCAGCTCAAGGACAAGCTTGACATCAGGATAAAGTTTTGCCTGTTCGAGGTATTGCTCGAATGTTGGGAGATTCTCCCCGTTTGAAAGTTTGTAGTCCTTGATTTCCGAATATGTACAGGAATCAGGTCTCTTGCCGTTTGACAATGTAGGGTCGTGATGAATGACAGGCACACCGTCCGTTGTCATATAAACATCGAACTCGGAGCCCCATACTCCCAGTTCCTGGGCAGCCTTGAGTGCGGCCACGGAATTCTCCGTCACACCGGAAGGATGGAAGCCCCTGTGGGCGACCACATTGGTGCGGAACGCCTTTTGGGGGACATCCCCGATGGTGAAGTCACAATATCCCAGAGGCAGGGATGCGCCATCACGGTCAAGGAGCACTCGCCACACTCCCGCATTGAAATCAGAAGGTATCTGAAGCTTAACATAGTCCGCTCCCGACGCACAGGCGCACTGGAGAGAGACGATTTCCTTTCCGGTTGACTCAAGCCTCAACACGTCTCCGCTGCGCAGTCCGTCCGCATAGACATAATACCAGCAGCCGCGGGAAACCGTGGCCTTATTGACCATCTTTATGTCTCTAAGGTCAATGACAGGCGACTTGACATCATTTTTGACCACCTCATAGAGTTTTTCCACCTCGGAGGCGTCAAGCGGCTTGTCATAGACTCTCGCCACGAGAACATCCCCGTTGAATGCTGACTGGGCACCGTTTCCGCCGGCATCAGCGCCGATGCCGAACCACAGGCATCCATCCTTCGGATAAACAAAGTCACCCGACGTGGACACTTCTCCCTTCAACTTGCCGTCCACATAGATTCTCGCCTTGCCTTCAACCTTGTTCCAGACTCCGATTACGTGATAATACTTTCCAGCCTCCGGCACAACGCCCGACTGCGCCCAGTTCCAATTGGACGTACCCGTGGTGCTGACATTAGGAATGAATGCAATGTCCTTGCCCCTCTGGGATGTCGTGATAAGGAAACCGGTTCCGCCGCTTTCAGTGGAGCAGAAAGGCTTGACCTCCTTTTCACCGGAGTTGGCGGCATCCATCCTGAACACCATCTCCAGGGTATGACCGTCAGCAAGGCCCTTGCGCAAAGCCTCATTTCCGGCATAGTCAATGCGGTAATATCCGGCGTAAAGCGACTGGCCCGCCTGATGGTTGAAATGTGCACCGAACCTCCCGTAAGTATCACTCCAGAAATTGGCATAGCCTGCTCCTGACAAAGCCAGGACATCATTGGACGCTTTGGACACATCTGTTGCGGTACCATCGTTATTGAACACCACATCCAGAAGATCAGCAACAGGCACCCCTTCCGGAGTCGGAGGGACAACTATCACCTCTTCCTCACTTCCACGTTCCTGAGTTACGGCAACAGATATCATCTTGTCCTTGCAGGCAAAGACAATCCGTCCGCTCCTCTCACTGGTCACAGTATTCTTCTCTGCGCTGACTTGTACGGCAGTCGCCCCGGACTTTCCTGAAGCGGGAGACACAGAGACCCAGTCTGTTCCCTCTGTCACAGAGGCAGTCCAGTCCAGATTGGAAATAACTTTCAATGTAACGGAGGAAGCTTTTTTGGGGAAGGATACAGATGAGGGGACTTCCCCGCTGCTGTCATATACGAAGAAGCGGGTTTCTGTCGCCTGTTCCTCCTGTCCGCAGGAAAAAATTGCGGCAGGCAGCAGAAGCAACAAGCTCAATCGGGAAATTCTACGCAAAATAGTCATTGTATTGAAACGGAAGAATGAGACTGGCTCTATTTCAAGCCAGCCTCACATTACAAACCAATTATTATATGAACCAATCAATAGCCAGGATTCTGAACAAGATTAGGGTTAATCGTAATCTGCTCCTGAGGGACAGGCAGCCAGTAATTCTTTGGAGCGGTGAACGTCCTGGTATCTGTCTCGTAGCCTTCTGTTATATGATAGAAGGTCTCGGCTGTCGTGCCGGCGAGATTCCAGCTGCGAGATTTCTCCATAAGAATGTTCTGCACGTACTTGTACCTCCTGAGATCGTGATACCACCTGCCCTCGAAGATAAACTCGCTGAGTCTTTCCTGAAGCACGGCCTTGAGCAGCTGCTTTCCTGTAGGAAGTCCGCCCACGAGTGCCCAGGATGTCTCGAAATCAGGAAGACCTGCACGGTTTCGGACCACATTGATGTACTCAAGAGCCTTGCCGTCAATCTTGCCATAATACTGCACGTAGGCTTCCACATAGTCCATATAAGGCTCGGCAATGCGGATGTAAGGATAGGCGAACTTATGGTAGGTCATAGTCTTGGTGGCATTGTCGTAGTTGTTGTACTTGCTGATCCACTTCTTTACATAATAACCCGTGCAGCTCTTGTACTCGTTCTCGGTATTGCCATCA
>JBJEBP010000104.1:0-12621 GCA_051870135.1 Candidatus Cryptobacteroides sp.
CCTAAGGCGGACGGGTATTACTGGGCCGGGAGCAACTACAAGGACTTCGGCTATGCCGACCATTGCGACTATATGTTCATTGGCGCATACGCTTCTACTTCAAGCATTTACGGCTCGGGTGAATGGACAATGCAGGGCTTCTGCAAGCAGGCCGCCGATCTTTTCAAGGGGGATGTGCCTTTCGCCGGCGGACCGGACATAGGAAACAGCACCGGATTTGAGAATGGCGGCCAGGGCAGCCTGATGCCGTCCATAGTGGATGCCTGCATCAACTCCAGCACGGACGGAATGTTCTTCTTCGACCTCTGCCATATCAGGATGTACAATTATTGGAATGACATCAAGAAGGCATTTGATGAATATTTGGAAACAGTTAAATAAAACCTAAATGGATAATTTTAAACAATTGGCGGAACGCTACAAGAGCGAACTGCTTGACAATGTCCTCCCTTTCTGGCTTGAGAAATCCCAGGACAAGGAGTTCGGCGGATATTTCTCCTGCCTGGACCGGGACGGAAGTGTCTATGACACAGACAAGTTCATCTGGCTCCAGGGCAGGGAAGTGTGGATGTTCGCAATGCTGTACAATAGTCTTGAGAAGCGTCAGGAGTGGCTGGATGCAGCAATCCAGGGTGCCGAATTCCTCAAGAAGTACGGTCACGACGGGAATTACGATTTCTATTTCTCATTGACCCGTGAGGGGAAGCCGCTTGTGCAGCCTTACAACATATTTTCCAATACTTTTGCCTGCATGGCATTCGCGCAGCTTGCCAAGGCTACGGGAAGCGGGGAGTATGCTGAAATCGCGAAGGCAACCTTCAACCGCATTCTCGCAAGACGGACCAATCCCAAGGGTCAATGGCTCAAGGCCTATCCGGGGACCCGTCCGATGAAGGATTTCGCCCTCCCGATGATTATCTGCAACATGGCCCTCGAGGTTGAGGACATCATCAATGACCCGGCCCTGATTGAGAAGACCATTGATGAAAGCGTACACGAGATAGTGGATGTGTTCTACCAGCCTGACCTCGGTGTGATCCTGGAGAACCTTGCCCCGGACGGAAGCCTCGTGGACTGCTTTGAAGGCCGCAAGATCAACCCGGGACACGACCTGGAGGCAATGTGGTTCCTGATGAACATCGGAATCCGCAGGAATGACAAGGCTCTCATTGAGAAGGCCGTGGAGATTTCCCTCAGCGTCATCGAGTACGGCTGGGACAAGGAATACGGCGGAATCTTCTACTTCATGGACCGCAAGGGCTACCCGACCCAGGAACTCGAATGGGACCAGAAACTCTGGTGGGTGCACATCGAGAGCGCAATCGCAATGATAAAGGGCTACCGCCTTACGGGCAATGAGAAATGTCTGGAATGGTTCGAACGCCTCAATGACTATCTCTGGAACAATTTCAAGGATCCTGATTATCCGGAATGGTACGGCTACCTGAACCGCCGCGGCGAGGTGCTTCTCCCGCTCAAGGGCGGCAAATGGAAGGGCTGCTTCCATGTCCCGAGAGGCCTTTACCAGATATGGAGAGAACTCGAAGAAATATCAATTGAAAAGTAATATTAACCAATTAATTTTTTGACAATGAAAAAGTTAGCGTTGTTTGTTTCTTTGGCTGCCATCCTTATGGCGGGCTGCAAGAAAGATGATCCGGTCATCCCGGAGATCAAATGTGACACTGACGTTGTGAATGTTCCGGTAGCGGGCACCGAAGATGAGGACATCTTCGTCACATTCACCTCCAATGTGAACTGGACTGCCAGCATCAAGGAGAATGTAAACTGGGTTTCAGTATCTCCTGCTTCAGGTACCTCTGCTGACGGCAGGGTAAAGCTCATAGTTCTTTCTACGGAGGAGAATGATCCTCGCGAGGCTACTCTCGTGCTTACAGCAGACACCGCTGTGAAGGAAATCAAGGTTGTCCAGGCCCAGGTGGATGCTTTCAGCCTTGTTGAGACCTCCGCGGAACTTGGCGAAGAGGGTGGCAATGTTGAGATCAAGGCTATGACCAATATTGACTGGACAGTGACTATCCCTACCGACTGCGACTGGGTTTCCCTCGTGAATGTTAAGGCTTACGGCGAGTCAGTAAAGACTGTGAAGGTTGAACCTTATTCTGAACTTGACGGCTATCGTGAGGCTGTCCTCACCGTGGCTGCAGGTGGTGATGAGGTTGAATTCACTATCTATCAGGAAGGACCTTCAAGTGCTATGTGGCACTGCAATCCTACCTCATACTCCACATACACTGCCGACTCCAAGGTGCGTCTTGCAAAATATGGAGAATACCTTCTTCTTTCCAACGGAACAAAGGTTCTCGTACTCAATCCTGCTGACGGCTCTCTCGTCAACACCATTACCCTTCCTGTCGGCTACAACATCCAGAGCCTCTGCGTAGATGATGGCAATCATATTCTTGCCGCCGCTGATGCTAATTATGGTGAAACTCTCACCATCTTCCGTCTCGATGATATTTCAAATATTGACCCTAAGGTGCTTTTGACCTTCGAAACAGGCAACTATTACGGTGTTGATTGCGGAAATGTCAGGGTAAAGGGTGATATCACCAAGGATGCCGTCGTTACCGCCACAGTATCGGCTGGTGCCGGTGGTGCTGTACTCTATTGGCAGATTACCAGTGGCCAGATTCAGGACAGTTTCAGTTATGTAGCTGCACCTTACGAGGGCTCTACTGTTTCCTGTGCCTGTGGAGTCGCTCTCGGAACCAAGGCTTCCGATGGTTTCCTCTATATCGGTTATGGCGGAGACTATAACCTGAAGTACTACAATGGATCTGAGTGGTCTGACTGCTATGTTACCGGCTCTAGCTGGATGGAGAACTACAACTGTATCTCTACCGCAGAATTCAAGGGTAGGAAGTATGCGGCTATCGTGAAAGGTTGTCATTTTGATTATGACGCAACTGATGCTGTCCTGCTCGATATTACTGATATTTCAAATGTTGAGGAGGCTTTGGTAGTGGACTGTGATTCATGGGTAAGTCGTGATGACAACTGGGCCAACCTTGACTGGGCAGATGCTGGAGCTTATTCTGATGTCCTGCTTGTTCCGGGTGAGAATGAACTTTACATGTTCCTTGTCGATGCCAACTACAATGTTATTGGCGGAGTGATGTACAAGTAATCTTCTTTTCACTTATATAGCAAAGGAGGCTGACCCAAAAGTCTGTCATATCGAGCGAAGCACGCAGTGCGTAGTCGAGATCTCTATTGACAATCAAGTTGTTGCATAGATCTCTCCACTCGCTTCGCTCGGTCGAGATGACAAATTTGTGGCTTTGGGGTCAGCCTCTTTTTATCATTCCATTGAATTATTGCCTTTTATATTGACTATGAAACAAATCCTGTCAGCATTAATAGCATTGACCCTCGCAATTCCCGCATTCTCCCAGACGCGAATGAGTTTCAACCGCAAGGGCGAGTTCAAGATTGTCCAGTTTACCGACGTGCATTACATCCCGGACGACCCTCGTGCCGACATTGCATTGGAGCGTATCCGCGAGGTATTGAAGGTGGAAAAGCCTGATCTCGTGGTATTTACCGGGGATGTAGCTTGTGGAAAACCGGCGGACAAGGCGATGGAGACCGTTATGCGCCTGGTTTCGGAACGGAAAATCCCGTTCGCATTCACATTCGGAAATCACGACAAGGAGTTCGGCTTCAGTAATGAGGAGCTCTATGACCTTATCCATACCATCCCTTACAATATGCTGCCTCCGAGGGATGGCGGCTGCATAGATTTCGAAATCGAGCTGACCGGAAGGGACGGACATCTGCTCAATGTACTGTATATGATTGATTCCCAGTCCTATTGCTGGGAAAAGGACCAGTATGAATGGATTCTGCCGGAGCAGATTGAGAGGTTCCGCAAAGTGAGCGCAGATTACACCGGTGCCAATGGAGGCACACCTGTCCCGTCCCTCGCATTCTTCCACATTCCTCTTCCCGAGATGGGGCTGGCGGCCGAGGACCAGCGTACTCCTCTCTGGGGTACCAGGATGGAGAGAGCCTGCCCTCCTGTCCATAATTCCGGAATGTTCAAGGCAATGACGGACTGCGGCAATATCCTGGCCATCTTCAACGGGCACGACCACGACAATGATTATGTGGTCAAGTACGGTGGCATCTATATGTGCTACGGCCGCTACACCGGAGGCAACACGGTCTATAACCATCTCCCGAACGGCGCCCGCATAATCCTCCTGAAGGAAGACCGGCCCGGCTTCGAGACCTGGATTACCCTCAAGGGCGGCCAGCGCATCAACAGGATGGTATTGAAGTAATCTGGAGTCTTCAAATTTTCAAGCATTTCCTGAATTTTGTGCGAATTCAGGATTTTTCTATATTTGCAGTATCGTAACGGTGGTTACGGTAATATGTGTTACGATAATTCTATTGCTCAGGGAAAGAATACCCGTTCAGAATTGGAGAAGGTGCTCAATATTAAAGAGGTCCCCTGCCAGATATTTGGGCAGAATTAACAAAATGTTAATAACAAAATGTTAATAACAAAATGTTAATAACAAAATGTTAATAATAATGACTCTCCGCAAATCGTACAACTGCTGCCAGTAGGTTACATTCTTTGAAGGATTACGGGTTGCGCTATTCTCGTGACATTCATCTGGAACCGGAGATGCCATTCTGTGATATCGTGAGCCGGGTGGGGTGTCCCAATGGAAGCCTTTCCTTTCCATTGGGATTCTCAATTAGCCCCACAGATATTCAGAATGGGTGGGTGGGGGTGCAGATGAATGTCACGAGATAGGCAATTCACATTGCAACAACGATCTTGCTTACTATGTCGCATTGCACCATCCACGATTCAAGGCTTCAGCGTGGATGGTGCGCTCTGGATTCGTGTGTCCTCCACGATACGGGGCTTTAGCATGGAGGGTCTTGTCAGAATGCAGAATTTATGTATCTGCTTAACCATCGTTTTTTTCCTTGAAATTAGTATATTTGCCATTACAATCTCAAGAAAGAGCATTGTAGACATATTTTCAAACATTATAGCATTTGCTATTTATTCGGTTGCTTCAGAAACCTAGGAAATTTCAGAATACTAACACCGGATAGGTCAGTGAATGTCTACGCTGCGGCGTGGACGCGACTTGTTCAGTTAGTTGGTTTTCCTAGGACCACTGAAGCATGGATAAGAAACCGTCCACGCTTTGCGGTCTTAGGAAAGCCTGCGCTTCGAATAAATCAAATGCCACAACCGATGCGTAATTTATGGCCAACAATCGTTTGAACAAGGCCAAATCCGCAAAGAAAGACGAATTCTATACCCAATTGTCGGATATAGAAAACGAACTGCGGCATTATAGGCCTCATTTCAAGGATAAGACAGTTCTTTGCAACTGTGATGATCCTCGTGTTAGTAATTTCTTCAAATATTTCGCTCTTAATTTCGAAATCCTGGGCCTCAAGAAACTCATAGCAACATGTTACAAGAATAATGAGCCGGACTTGTTTTCAATGAATCAGACGGAGCAAGCAGTATATATCATATACGATGGGAACAAGAATAGAAACAAGTATCCAGATCCTACCGAGATGGAAGTGTTGCCTCTTCAGGGTGATGGCGACTTTAGGAGCGAGGAGTGTATTGAACTCTTAAAGCAAGCTGACATTGTCTGTACGAATCCGCCTTTCAGTTTGTTAAGGGAGTATATTTCGCAGCTATTGCTTTATGATAAACGTTTTATTATTATTGGTAATCAAAACGTCCTTCATTATTCTGAGATATTCCCTTATATAAAGAATAATAAGATATGGTTGGGATATGGCTTCAAAGGTGGTGCAACTCACTTTATAAGTAAGTATGAAGATGTTGCTACTGCCGGAGTTCATAAAGAAGGTATGATTCGTGTATCAGGCGTTATATGGCTTACGAATCTTGAAATACAGAAGAGACACGAGGAACTCATCTTGTATAAGACGTACAACCCTTCGGACTATCCAAAATACGATAACTACGATGCGATAAATGTAAATAGGACTCAGGATATACCTGTTGATTATTATGGAGATATTGGCGTTCCGGATACGTTTCTGGATAAGTACAATCCAGACCAATTCGAAATAGTAGGATTGGGCTGTGGAGATTTAGCCAAGCAAATAGGTGTGGGAAAAAATTACAGGGGACGTACTGATGTGGCTTATACTGTTGACGGAAAACATATTTGCCCTTATAGCAGAATCATTATTCGAAGAAAGATATGAAAATAGAACTTCACGAAATCACCATCCGGGACCTGTTCAACGGCTATCAGGATAGCCGTGAGGAAGGAGTTGTGGCATACGGCGGCCGCTTGGATATCAGGCCGAAATATCAGAGGGAGTTCGTTTATTCAGGGAAGCAGAGGGATGAGGTAATTAATACTGTCAGGCACGGTTTCCCTCTGAATATAATGTATTGGGTGCAAAAGGCGGACGGGAACTTCGAGGTTCTGGACGGCCAGCAACGGACGCTCTCTATCTGCCAGTACTTGAATAATGACTTCTCAATCAATGAGAAGTATTTTCATACACTCACAGATGACCAGCAGAACCAGATTCTGGAGTACAAGTTGATGGTCTATTTCTGCGAGGGGACGGATTCGGAGAAACTGGATTGGTTCAAAATTGTCAACATAGCAGGAGAGAAGCTCTCGGATCAGGAACTTAGGAATGCAGTCTATACAGGTGCCTGGCTAACCGATGCCAAACGGCATTTTTCCAAGACTAATTGCGCAGGCATAGGATTGGGTGACAAGTATGTTCGCGTGGAATTGAATCGTCAAGGTTTGCTGGAACTGGTATTGAAATGGATATCGTCCGGCAACATTGAACAATATATGGCTGACCATCAGAAAGATCCCAACTGTAATGAACTCTGGTTGTACTATACCAATGTCATCAATTGGGTGAAGACTGTTTTCCCAATCTATCGGAAGGAAATGAAGGGCTTGCCTTGGGGAGATTTGTTCAATGAATTCGGCAAGAAACCCTTGGACACAGCTGCTCTTGAGGTCCGTATTGCGGCATTGATGCAAGACCCTGATGTGCAGAAGAAATCCGGCATCTATCAGTATGTCCTTACCGGCAATGAAAAATATTTGTCACTCCGTACCTTTGACGATGCCGTCAAACGTGAAGTCTACGACCGTCAGGGAGGCATTTGTCCACATTGCAGGGCTGAGCATAGAGAGAAGATGCGTTGGGATATTTCGGAAATGGAAGCCGATCACATAACACCTTGGGTTGAGGGAGGTAGGACAGTAGCCGAAAACTGCCAAATGCTATGCGTGGAACATAATCGCCGCAAAAGTAGCAGGTAAGGAATGGCACCTCATTTCGGAGGACTTGCCGCCCTCGGCACTAGAGGGAGGGACCCAAACGAAGTTTGGGAGGGCCTGGTCCGGAGAAATGAGGTGCCATTCCTGCGTGCCAAACAAAATGAAATCAATGAACAACGACCAGTGCTACAATACCCTGTAGGGTAGGTCGTTGTTCACTGGCGCTCACCAGAGGACATCAATGAACACGATACCTCATTAAAGTGCCTTCTGAGCAGGGTGGTTGTTCACTGATTTTCATTTACTTTACAGTGACACAGATATCTCCGCACTCTCCGCTCACAAGCCGGGCGACGGCATCATTGACATAATCGAAACCGAAGCGGGAGACGATATTGTCCATCCTTTCGGCGACCTTGTCATTGCAGAGATTGCCGATGGAGCCCTCGTGAGTGTGGGCAAGCCCGCCGTGGAACTCGAAATTTCCTGACATTACGGACTGGCCGACCTGGCGGTAGGCATCCCTGAAAGGCAGGCCCTCATTGACTAGACGGTTCACCTCCTCCACTGTAAAGGCCAGACGATAGCGGCTGTCCTCCATGATATTGGTCACTACCTCCATATTTTCCACAGCATAGCAGGCTATGTCCAGGCAGTCGTCCATTTCCCCGAACATCGGCAGGAACTCCTCCTTAAGCAGTTGGAAATCACGGAAATAACCCGACGGAAGATTCGTGGTCATAAGACGCAGGTTGTTCTGGATGCCACAAATCCGGTTGCAATGCGAACGAATCAGCTCGAAGACGTCCGGGTTCTTCTTGTGCGGCATAATGCTCGAGCCGGTCGTCATCTTGTCAGGGAGGTGTATGAATGCGAAATTCTGGCTGGAGTACAGGCAGCAGTCAGTTGCGAGCCGGCCAAGCGTCTCGGCTATGGAGGCGTAGGCAGAGGCTATGATGCGCTCCGTCTTGCCGCGGCTCATCTGCGCATATACAGAATTGTAGTCAAGATCTGCGAACCCCAGAAGCCTGGTAGTCAGCTTCCTGTCGAGCGGTGCGGAGGATCCGTATCCGGCAGCGGAACCAAGAGGATTGCGGTTGGTGATTTCCCAGGCGGCCAGAAGCTGGGCCATGTCCGTGGTCAGGCTCTCGGCGTATGCCCCGAACCACAGCCCGAACGACGAAGGCATCGCAACCTGAAGATGTGTGTAGCCCGGCATCAGTATATCCTTGTGCTGCTCGCTCTTCGACTGGAGCAGCCGGAACAGCTTCAGAACCTTCCCCACAGTAGTCTGTATGGCCGCCCTGGAGAACAGTTTCAGGTCCACGAGCACCTGGTCGTTACGGGAACGTCCGGTGTGGACCTTTTTCCCGGCTTCGCCAATGCGGCGGGTAAGTTCAGACTCGACCTGTGAGTGTACGTCCTCCACATCGTCGTCAATGCGGAAACGCCCTTCCACGGCATCCTGATATAGTTTCCTGAGCTTCGGCAACAGGACGGCCACGTCCTCTGAAGACAGCAGCCCAACCTTCTCCAGCATTGTGGTATGGGCAATGCTGCCCAGAATATCGTACGGGGCCAGAAGCAGGTCCAGTTCCCTGTCCTTTCCCACCGTGAAACGGTCAATCAGGGCATCATTGTCAAAGCCCTTGTCCCAGATTTTTGCCATTATAATGTCAGTTTTTCGAGAAGTTCAACATAAATGTCCACAGCGTCAGCTATTTCCGACTTGAGAATGTACTCGTCCGCTGTATGCGACCGGGCCGAATCACCCGGGCCTATCTTCACGGACGGAAAGTCCAGCAAGGTCTGGTTGCTCGTGGTAGGGGAGCCGAACAGTTCAATGCCGATGCTCTCCGCACGCGTTACCACAGGATGTCCAGGGTCAATGTGGGAGCTTCCGTGACGCAGGGATCGCGGCACTACGTCGCAGGACACCGAGCCGCGGATAATATCAAGCAGTTCAACATTGGAATACAGGCCGTTGGGCCTGATATCTACTACGAAATTGCAGGTATCCGGGACGACATTGTGCTGCAGCCCGCCGGAAATCATTGTCACAGACATCCTGACCGGCCCGAGATAGTCCGACACTCTTTCAAAACGGTGATTACGGAACCACTCAATGTCGTTGAGGGCATTGTAGATGGCATTTTCGCCTTCATCCCTTGCGGCGTGGCCGCTCTTCCCGTGCGCCGTGCAGTCGAGGACAATCAGCCCCTTCTCCGCCACCGCCATCTTCATCCCGGTCGGCTCTCCTACTATTGCCAGGTCAATGTTCCCGAGCTCCGGCAAAATGCTGTCCAGTCCACCTTCTCCGCATACCTCCTCTTCCGCCGTTGCTGACCATATCAGCCTGTATGGCCTGCTGCATGGAAGCAGTCTGGAAAATGCCTCCAGCAAGGCCACGAGCGAGGCCCCGTCATCATTGGTCCCCAGTCCGTAAATCTTGTCCCCGTCCTCCACCGGAGTGAACGGGTCCCTGCTGTAGCCCGCCGCCGGCTTTACCGTGTCAATGTGGGCATTCAGCAATACCACCGGCCTTCCGTCGCCCCTTCCAGGCTCCTCGACCCAGAGATTGTTGCCTTTGCGGCAGGGTTTCAGGCCAATGCGGACCAGCCTGCCTTCCAGATAGTCGGCTGCCTCCTTTTCCTGCCTGCTTAAGGAAGGGATTGAAACCAGCCCTTTCAGGATATCTGTCAATTCGTTGATGTTCATAAATCTGTCATCCTTGCCACGGGTTATAGTCTTATCAATGTTCCTCCTTCCGGAGACGCCGCGGAAGTGATGCGGACAACCCTGATGCCCTTCCTGAGCGCCGAGAAAGCATTGTCAATCTTCGGGATCATTCCTCCGCTGACCACGCCTTCAGCCTTCAATGTCTCATAGCCGGCCTGGTCAATCACCTCTATCAGCCTACCCTCCGTATCCAGAACCCCCTCTTTTTCAAAGCAATAGGTGAGGCTGACTTCGAAATCGGACGACAATGCCCCTGCCACAGCGGAGGCAATGGTATCGGCATTGGTGTTCAGAAGCTGGCCATTTCCGTCGTGAGTGATGGGGGAGACCACGGGTATAAACCCGTCAGCAATGAGCCGGGTCAGTATTGCATTGTCCACCTTGACAGGGTCGCCCACGAAGCCGAAGTCCAGTCCTTCCTCCGTCACCGACCTGCGCACCGACCTGATGACATTGAAATCGGCACCGCAAAGCCCGAAGGCATTCACCCCTTCAGCCTGCAGTCTTGCCACAATGTTCTTGTTCACGAGACCGGCATAGACGGCCGTTACCACCTTCAGGGTATCCCCGTCGGTAATTCTGCGCCCGCCTGCCATCATTGGCTTTATACCCAGTTTTTCACAGACATTGCTCGCAGTCCTCCCACCGCCGTGAACCAGCAGCTTCGCACCTTCCATTGAGGCGAATGATTTCAGGAAGATTCCGAGGGCGGCCTCGTCCTCCACCACGGCTCCGCCTATTTTCAATACATTGAGTTTCATATCGTTGCTTCCAGCATTCTCTTCATGACTGTCTGGATGCTTATGACCCTGTTGGCCGCCTCCGGAATCACAATGCTGGCAGGGCTGTCAATCACCTCGTCCGAGACTATCATATTCCTTCTCACCGGCAGGCAATGCATAAAGAAGGCATTGTCCGTCACAGCCATCTTGGCTGCGTCCACGGTCCAGGACATATCCGTCGAGAGAATCTTGCCGTAATCATCCGGATTCGTCACGCCCGGGCAGCTCCAGTTCTTCGCATAGATGAAATCCGCCCCTTCGAACGCCTTCATCTGGTCATATTCCACCCTGGCATTGCCGGCAAACAATGGGTCCAGTTCATAGCCTTCCGGGTGGGTTATCACGAAGTCCACATCTGCGGCATTCATCCATTCTGCGAATGAGTTCGGCACGGCCTGGGGCAATGCTCTCGGATGCGGAGCCCAGGTCAGGACGACCTTCGGTCGGGTCTTCTTCTTGTATTCGTCAATGGTAATGAGGTCAGCGAAGGCCTGGCATGGATGCACAGTGGCTGATTCCAGGCTGATTACCGGCTTGCCGCTGTACTGGAGGAATTGGCTTAGAATTGTCTCCTGATAGTCAAAGTCCCTGTCCTTCAGCCCGGCGAACGAGCGGACTCCAATGATGTCGCAATAACTTGCCATCACCGGGATGGCCTCCCTGAGATGCTCGGACTTGTCCCCGTCCATAACCACGCCGAGTTCCGTCTCCAGTTTCCAGCTGTCCTGCCCGATGTTGAGGACAATGGGATTCATGCCGAGGTTGTAAGCCGCCTTCTGGCTGCTGAGCCTTGTCCTGAGCGAACTGTTGAAGAAAATGAACAATACTGTCTTGTCCTGGCCCAAGTGCTTGTATGCGAATGGATTAGCCTTTATGCTGCGGGCCTCTTCGAGGGCCTTGGCAATGTCACCGATATCCTGTACGTGAAAAAATGATTTCATAATGTATGGGTTTTATAATATCTCCTTGAGTGCGCTTACAAACCTTTCGGCCTCCGCCATGCTGAGGCAGAGCGGTGCGAGAAGCCTGAGGGTGCTGCTGCCCGAGACACCTGTGAAGATATGCTTCTCATACAGCAGCTTGCTGCGGATTTCCGTAACAGGCTCATTGAATTCGATTCCGAGCATGAGGCCGAGTCCCCGGACCTCCGCAATCCTGCCAGATGCCGGGATTGAAGACTTCAGGTATTCTCCCACTTTGAGGGCATTGTCCATAAGTTTCTCATTTTCCATTATCTTCAGGACAGATATGGCAGCTGCCATTGCGAGGTAATTGCCCCCGAAAGTGGTTCCGAGCATTCCCTTCACCGCATTGAATTCCGGGGAAATCAGGATGCCTCCGCAAGGGAAGCCGTTGGCAATGCCTTTTCCCATTGTAATGATGTCAGGCCTGATTCCGTACCATTGGTGGGCGAAGAACTTTCCCGTGCGTCCGTATCCGCTCTGGACCTCGTCGAGAATCAGCATTGTGCCATATTTGCGGCAAATTCCGCTTAGCTGGAGCATGAAATCCTTGTCCGGAATGTTGATGCCACCGCAGCCCTGGATACCTTCAATGATGACGGCAGCGACATCCCCGCGGCTGACTTCCTTTTCCACCGAATCAATGTCGTTGAGGTCGCAGAAACTGACCTTGTGGACCGAGTTGAACGGGGAAATGATTTTCGGGTTGTCCGTGACCGCCACCGCTCCGGAAGTCCTTCCGTGAAAACTCTTGCGGAATGCCACGACCCTGTCCCTTCCTGTGTGGAATGAGGCCAGTTTGAGGGCATTCTCATTGGATTCCGCACC
>JBJEBP010000105.1:0-12610 GCA_051870135.1 Candidatus Cryptobacteroides sp.
CGGGACGACCGAAAAAGTCAATATAGTCTAACTGATTGGGAAAATATTAATTAAAACATTATATATAATTTTGAAATTGCAGGCTATTTATTAAGCCAGCCGATAATATTAACATTAAAACTTTAAACTTTCTATGCGGAAAACACGAGAATGCGCGCTTGCCATTCTACTTGCGCTGCTTCCTTTGTCCATCTTTGCGGCAGGGAAGGAGTCGCCACAGGATGACGGGCGTATCACATTGACCGGGCAGGTCACGGACGATTTCGGTGATCCCCTCGTAGGCGTTTCAGTTTTTGTTGAAGGCACCATGAACGGAGCATCGACGGATCTGGATGGAGTCTATACCATCGAGGTGCCTGCCAAGACCAAGACTCTTGTATTCTCCTGTGTCGGATTTGAGACCCAGAGGGTGCCGATTCAGGGCAACAGGAAAATCGATGTCGTCCTTATGATGGACAATGAGAGCCTCGATGAGGTAGTCATCGTGGGCTATGGTGTCCAGAAGAAGGAATCCAGCGTCGCCGCCATCACCCAGATCAAGGGAGAAAGCCTCGCCAACACCAATATGACTTCAGTGGCAGGTGCTCTTCAGGGCCAGATCGCCGGCGTGGCTGTCATCCAGAACAACGGTATGCCTGGACAGGACAATACTTCCATCAAGATTCGCGGAGTGTCATCGTGGGTCAGCTCATCTCCTATGGTCCTCGTGGACGGTGTCGAGAGAGACTTCAACAACATTGACCCCTCCGAGATCGAGACAATTTCAGTCCTCAAGGATGCATCCGCGACCGCCGTCTTCGGTGTGCGTGGTGCGAACGGCGTTATCCTCATCACCACAAAGCGAGGCAAGTCGGGCAGGGTGAAGGTGGACTTCTCGTCAGAGGTCGGAGTGAAGCAGCCTATCAATATGAAGAAGCCTGAGGACGCATATACCACAGGTCTCGTGATGAACATCGCGCGCGCCAATGACAATGACTGGGGCGCACAACTCTCGGACGAGGTCCTGGAGCATTACAGGACCCACGATATGCCATACGTCTATACGGATACCGACTGGCAGGACTTCATGCTCAAGAACGGCGTACAGCACAAGTACAACCTCAATGTGTCCGGCGGTACCGACTTCGCGAAGGTATTCGCCTCCATCTCGTATCTCCACGACGGCAATGTTATCAATACGATAAAGAACGAGCTCTACGACCCGACCTGGAAGTACGACAGGTACAACTACCGTTTCAATGTCGATATGAATGTGACCAAGACCACCGTAATCTCCATTGACGCTGGCGGTTACATCGGCATCAGGAACGCTCCTTTCGAGACCAACAACCAGAGATTGTTCAGGCCTATCTTCACCCTCGGACCTATGGACGGAGTGCCTTATTATCCGGCCGAGGTGCTTGAACAGTATCCTGACAGCCAGCGTCCTGACGAGACCGGCATGCGTCTCGGCTCGACCAACATCACCAATGCGGAGAACCCGATGATTGCCAACAGCTACAGCGGCAGCCGCACTATCAAGACCAACAACATCAACCTCAGCCTCAGGCTGAAGCAGGACCTCGAGTTCATCACCAAGGGCCTCAGCCTCAAGGCGCAGGTGTCTTACAACAACTTGAGCCGCTGGACAAGGACGATTTCCTACAAGGCCATCACATATCACCTCAATACAGACCTCTCCTGGGTACGACGTCTCGGTCGTGACGAGACCGGCCGCGAGGACCCGGAGGAGATACCGGAAGTTGGTACCGACTCCATGAACGACAGCCCGTATCCGACCAGAAACTGGTACTATGAGGCTTCCCTCAACTATGACAGGACTTTCGGCAAGCACGGAGTCACCGGCCTCATCGTGGGCCAGCGCAGGCAGACCAGCAAGAATGCTGAGTTTCCGAGCTATGAGCAGGGTCTCGCAGCCCGCGTGACATACGAATATGCCAACCGCTATCTCTTCGAGGCCAACCTCGGTTACAATGGCTCGGAGCAGTTCGCCAAGTCGAAGCAGTACGGTCTCTTCCCTTCATTCGCATTGGGATACAACCTTCACAATGAGAAATTCTTCCAGCCGATTCGCAAGGTCGTCAACAAGGCCAAGATACGCGCATCATGGGGACAGGTAGGTAGCGATGCGACAGGCGGAGAGAGATGGCTCTTCAACTCATCCTACTCCACAGGTGGCGGATTCCAGTACACCCCTGGTACTCCGAGTACACCTGGAACCAGCCTTCCTACAATTGTTGAGGACAAGGCTCCTAACATCAATGCAGGATGGGAGGTTGCCACGAAGCGTGACCTCGGTGTGGAGATCAGCTTCATGAAGAACGATATGTTCGTCCTCTCCATAGACTTCTACAATGAGGACCGTGACGGCATTCTCCTTTCAAGGCAGCAGGTTCCAACTTATATCGGTAACCAGCCTAAGAAGATGAACCTCGGAAAGACGAAGACCAAGGGATACGAGATTGACCTCAAGTTTCAGTGGGCTTCCAAGGACGGCAGCTGGTATGTCTGGGTCAAGCCATCCATCGCATTCAGCGACAACCGTATCATCTCCAAGGACGAGCCTCTCTACACTCCTGCATACCAGAAGGAGGAGGGTCACCGTATCGGACAGATCTTCGGATATCATCATACCGGATGGATTCAGGACGGCAACGTGGCTATGACGACCGCACGCTACGGTGGAGGTCTCATGGGTCTCGGTGACACTGAGTACGTGGACTTCAATGGCGACGGTATCATCGACAGCAACGACCAGTATGCCCTCGGCTATACCCAGACATACCCGCTCTACACTTATTCCACACCGTTGGGATTCAGTTGGAAGGGATTGAGCTTCGATATGCTCTTCCAGGCCGTTAGCCATATCAGCCGCAAGACGATGGACAACTTTGCCTGGCCTATCCACAGGCTCTCCAACCAGGTATTCGACTTCCAGATGGATTCCTGGAGCCCTGACAACAGGGATGCGAAGTATCCTTCATACCACTTCGATACCAACCGTACACACAACAACGTGGGCGACGGAACACCTAAGTCCACTTGCGTGTATGACGCATCCTATCTCAGGCTCAAGAGCCTCTCAGTCAGCTACAAACTCCCTGACAAGGCTATCACCAAGATGGGCGTGTCTTCGATGAGGTTCTATTTCAAGGCCAACAACCTCTTCACCTGGGCTCCGAACTACCCGCTAGCGGATCCGGAGGCATCAGATGGAGGAAGCGACATGACCAATGGTTATTATCCTATGACCAGAACCTTCACTTTCGGTTTCCAACTCGGTTTCTAAAGATTCACTATGAAAATGATGAGCAGAAAATATACATTGGCAATCGCGGCCGTCCTGGTTTCGGCAGTCTCCTGTGACTATCTCGACAAGAGGGAGAACACGGACGGACTCTCGCTGGAGCAGGTTTTCGGCGATGCCTACAACTACGAAAGATATGTGGACTGGATGGTTCAGAACCCGATGATCAAGTATCAGCAGGCCGGTGCCGACCCTCACGGTACCTGGGATGACATCTCCGACAACTCAATGTGTACCATGCAGTTTACTGTGCCTTGCCTTCTCTCTGCTGACGGGGCATATCTAACAATGATTACCAACGGACGTTCCGTTATGTGCAACCAGGATGTGTGGACAAGGATGTGGAAGGTTGTCCGTATCGCCAACATGGGCCTCAAGTACATTGACATGTACCCTGGCGATGAGGCTGGCCGGAACAAGATTCTCGGTACCTGCTATTTCTACAGAGCATACGCATATTTTGAAATCTGCCGCAGATGGGGCGGAATGCCTTATATGTTCGAGCCGGTGGAGGACTTCTCCCAGGACCTCGATTTCGAGAGGGAGGATATGCGTACCACCTATCTCTATATCGCGGAGGATTTCGAGAAAGCTGCACAGTATCTCGAGCCTGTGATTGATGATTCCGAGTGGCAGCATCCTACCGCAGTCGCAGCCATGGCCCTTCGCTCTAGGGCAATGCTCTATGCGGCCAGCCCTCAGGCTACTACTGAAGGCGGTGAAGTCCGTGAAAATCTCTGGGCCGAAGCGGTCAAGGCCGCCGACGATGCCATCAGGCTTGCCGAGGACAATGGCTATCAACTCGCTCCAGGTGAGAACTACTATGATATCTTCAAGGGTACCAACTCGGATATCTATACCAAGGAAGTGCTCTTCGGCCGCCGTGCGAAGATTGCCTGGGGTTCAGAGGCCTACAAGGTGACCATCAGGCCTCCGGGAAAACTCACCGGAACATACGGTCCGGCCGCGAACCAGAAACTCGTGGACTGCTTCGACCTCACCAACGGCTATCCAATCACTGACCCCAAGTCAGGCTACAACCCTCAGGACCCTTACAAGAACAGGGGACTCCGCTTCGACCACGACATCCTCTACAACCAGGCCGTGGCTTTCGGTAACAAGAAGATGGACCTTTATAATCAGGTCGAGGGCGCGGCTGCCATGGGTGGCGGTGACATCAGCTACAACGGTGGTTCAGTGGCCGCAGGCTTCACAAAGACCGGAACCTACGCCATCAAGTGGATGGGCAAAGAGTGGCAGAAAGAATTGAATCAGGTTTGGCCATATATCCGTATTGCTGAGCTCTATCTGAATTATGCCGAGGCTGCCGCCGAGACAGGTCAGGATATCAATTCCAATGCGGGCTTCCGCTATACTCCGCTCGAGGCCCTTAACAAAATCCGCAACCGTGCGGGCATCGCCGACCTTCCGGTCGAGTACCAGACACCGGAACGGTTCAAGGAGAGGGTTCAGAACGAGCGCAGGGTCGAGCTCTGCTTCGAGGACCATAGGTTCTACGACATCAGGCGTCTGCTTATAGGAAAGACCTACGACAATGATATCTACCGTGTCAATATCGTAAAGCTCAAGAAAGGCTATGACCCTGCCGTATATCCTACCGGATACAGGTACGAGGAGGTCAAGGAGCCTGTGCTCGTGAGGGTATATGAGGACAAGCACAATCTTTTCCCTATCCTTCAGGACGACACCTACATCGGACCGAAGTTCAAGCAGAACCCGGGATGGTAAACCAGCCTAATATCACATTGACATTATGAAAAATTTATTGAAATACACAGTCACGCTGATTCTCTGCGCATTGGTGTCCGGCATTTTCACCCCGGCATCCGCCCAGAAGAAGAAAGCCGTGTACACCACCATAAGGATGGAAATCGTCGACCAGGACGGAAACCCTGTCCCGAATGCGTCGGTTTGCTCATCCCAGGAACGCTATGAGTATCCGGCCGGAGCGAAGGGCAAGGTGGCCATACGCGTAAAGGTTACGGACAACCTCAAGGTAAAGGCTCCCGGATACGGAACCAAGCTGCTTGCTGCCGCAGATTACCGCAATGCCGCAGCGATCGTCACTCTCGACAAACTGGCTGACCGCACCGACGACAGGCATCAGCTCAATACAGTTACAGGAGACAAGATTTCCGAAAGACGTACCGTGGGCTCCTTCTCCAAGGTGATGGGTGAGGAACTTGAGCAGAATCCTACAATGTTCCTGTACGAGGCGCTCGGAGGCCGTCTGAACGGACTCTTCACCCAGACCAACTCCCACGTGCCCGGATTCACCAACCAGAGCGGCCATGTCAGGGCTACTGACGGCGGCGGTCTAATTATACTCGTGGACGGTGTCCAGAGGTCCCTGGACTATGTCGAGCCGGAGGTCATAGAGAGCGTACAGCTTCTCAAGGACGCATCCCTGAAGGCATTGTACGGAGGCGGTACAAGGACGAACGGTATCCTTCTCATCACTACCAAGAGGGGAGTTCCTTACGAGAACAGCGTACGTGTGAACGTGCAGTCAGGAGTCAGGGTCCCTACTCGCCTTCCTGAGTATCTCAACTCCGCTGAATACACCGCAATGTACAATCAGGCTCTGGAGAACATCGGTCTCGCACCGGTTTACGACCCTTCAAAATATGACGGTTCCGACCCTCTCCAGTATCCTGACGTGGATTATTACGACCAGTTCCTGAACAAGGTCATCAAGACAACTAGGGCAAACGCCCAGCTTACCGGCGGCAGCAAGAACACCAGGTATTTCCTGAATCTCGGCTACCAGACGGAGGGCGGACTGGAGAAGTACACAGACTATCCTAACAATGACAACGTGTTGACCGTAAGGGGCAATGTTGACAATACCATCTTCGACTTCATAACCATCAAGGTGGGTGTCAATGCCGCCATCCAGAAGAAGCACTTGCCGAATATGTCCACCCAGACGTTTTTCGACATGCTCTCCAGCACCAGGCCGAACGAGTTCCCTGTAACCATACCTGGATATCTCGTGGGCAGTTCTGAGGAGTACGTCCTCGGGGGCAACGAGTACAGGATGACGAACCCTCTCGGAGCCCTTACGAAGAACGGCTATGTGGAACGCGAGTACTCCTACATGCAGTCCGACTTCGCCATTGACTTCGACCTTGACAAGTTCATTCCGGGACTCAGCATCAGGCCTTCATTCTCTTTCGATATCTACAATGACTACACGCAGAAGAAGGATGGCGGCTATGTCGTATATGAACTTCTCTACGATGCCGACGGCAATATGCTGATGGATGAGTCCGGAGAAAGGGCGCAGTTCATCAAGAGGGGAGTTGACAACCCTAACACCAAGCAGGTCCGTGGTGGTACATCCACCAACAGGAATATGGCATTCCAGACAGTCGCCAACTGGGCCGGAGTCTTCGGCAAGCACGACATCAAGGCTCTCGCCAACTTCCAGATGCAGCAGAAGAACAACCACAATGAAATCAACCCTCGCCGCAAGATCAACGCCGGCATCTGGGCTAACTACATGTTCGACAATATGCTGGTTGTGGATGCGTCCTTCACCGCCCTCGCCGTGCCTACTCTGGCCAGGGACAAGCGTTTCAGACCGTTCCCGACCGTCGGCGCAGGCTGGATAATTTCCGAGAATGATTTCATGAAGGATGCCAAGTGGGTGGATTACCTCAAGCTCAGGGCTTCCTACGGTATAATTCCTTCGGCCAGTGCAGGTATCGGGAAGGGTGCCTCATACCTCTATAGGGACGAGTGGACCGCAGGCGGTTCATATACTTTCAACTCGTTCAACGACATCGTGACCCTTACCCAGACGGGGAATCCGGACCTCAAGTATCAGAAGACGGATGAATTCAACCTTGGACTCGATTTTGAGCTCTTCAAGCACAGACTCAGTGGTTCCGTTGGATATTTCCGAAATTATTTCCACGGCGGATTCGCCAATATGTCGGCCATTTATCCGGGTATCACGGGAAAGGGTTCAACATTGATGCAGGTCAATTACAACGCCACCCTCAGCCAGGGCGTCGAGGCGGAACTCAATGCTGACCTGACCTTCGGCGACTTCTCGATGAGAATAGGCGGGAACATCTGCTACGGCTATTCAAAGGATACGAAGAAGGCATATATCGACTATCCTGACGAACTCGCCGGTCTCGAGGCTCTCTGGATGAACGGTGACCAGCGCGGCTACAAGGTAATCGGAACTTTCAAGGACGAGGAGGATATCGCCAATTCTCCGAGACAGACTTTCGGAAAGGTTTATCCGGGAGACCTCAAGTACGAGGATACAAACAATGACGGTGTCGTCAATACGGCGGACCGTAACGTGATAGGCAATACGACACCTACCATCCAGTACGGTATCAACCTGGCATTCAGGTGGAAAGGCTTCAATCTTGATGTGCTCGGCTACGGACTCGCAGGATTTGACCAGATGCTCACCACGAAGTACTACCAGATCTACGGAAACCGCAAGTATTCCAATGTGCTGAAGACCGGCCTGCCAAACGGCAACCCTCATCCGGTCCTCAGGGCCGACGATGCGAACAACAACTTCGTCGCATCCGACTACTGGATTGTGAACGGTGGCTTCTTCAAGCTCCGCAATCTCGAGTTCGGCTACACATTGCCTCACAAAGCGTCGGACAAGATAGGTCTCAACTCGCTGAAGTTCTTCTTCCGCGGAACGAACCTCTTCACTATCTCGAAGATAAAGGACCTCGACCCTGAGAGCCTAGACGCAGGCGTGGGCAACTTCCCTCTCACCTCTACGTTCACAGGCGGTATCTCATTCACATTCTGACGATGGTGGCGAGAAACATTAAACTTATTGATGATATGAAAAGAATCGCATATACAATACCTTTGATTGCCGCATTGGCCGTCTCTTCCTGCGATTATCTCGACCCGCAGACGGACAACTCCCGCGGAGAGGAGATTCTCGACGAGGTGGCTTATTTCTGCGGCCCGCTCAATGGCTCCTACAACGACTTGCCGACATTGTTCGACAATTCGATGGACCTTATGACTGACAATGCTGTCAGGAGGACTCTCGGAGGAGACTACTACCATAGTTCTTTGGGAAATCTTTCTCCTTCCAATAATCCGCTTGACACTTATGAGCAGTGCTACAAGAACATCCGGAACCTGAATATCTTCCTTTCCAAGATGGTTCTTGACGAGAGCAAGGAGTGGCTTACCCCAGTCCGTTTCTTCGTGTTCGACAGCGAGACAGATATCCAGAACAATCTCAGAATGTTCTGGAGGCTCAAGGGTGAGGCACATGCCCTCCGCGCATACTGGCAGTTCGAGCTCCTCCGCAACTTCGGCGGTAAGGCAGTTAACGGCGATATTCTCGGATATCCTCTCGTAGGTGACAGCATCATTGACCCGAACGAGGACAATATGAGGATTCCACGCGCCCAGTACAAGGATTGCGTGCAGTCCATCATTGACGACTGCGACAGCGCAGCGGCACATCTCCCTGACAGATACGGGGTTCCGGCCGCTATGAAGACTGACCCGGTTTATGGAAGCGCATTGCGTGACCACTTCTGCGGAGCGGCTGCCAAGGCATTGAAAGCCAGGGTGCTGCTCTATGCGGCCAGCCCTGCCAACAACCCTTCCGGGGACATTACCAGATGGGAGGCGGCTGCCAAGGCGGCCGGCGAGGCCATCAAGGCGGCCGGCGGCGTCAATGCTGCATTGTCAACACGTGACGAGTATTATTTCACCCAGCTCTCCAACACCGACTTCGCAAACTATGACGTACTCTTCAGGGCAAAGGTCCAGACCGGAAATACCTCATTCGAGTCAGCCAATTATCCGGCCCAGCTTTATGGCTCCGCCACTATCAATGTCTCACAGAACTTCGTGGACATCTTCCCTGACAACAAGGGTTATCCAATCTCTGAGAGCACGGTCTATGACCAGGCCAATCCATACTCCAACAGGGATCCTCGCTTCGATCTCTTCGTAGGTCACGACGGCAGTTCTTACGGCTCCTACAAACTGGATGTCCGCGAGGGTGGCAATGAGTGCTATCTCCCTCTTACCCAGGGCTCACGCTCCGGCTATTACCTGAAGAAGACTCTCCGTGTAGGAACTGTGAACCTTGATCCTGCCAACACGAAGAAAACTCCTAGGGCAAACATTATCCTTGGACTTCCGGAACTTTTGCTTAACTTCGCAGAGGCAGCCAACAAGGCCTGGGGTCCAAAGGCTGACCCTCTCGGACTCGGCTTCACCGCCTCTGACGCATTGACACGTATCCTCAAGAGGGACAATGCCAATGGTGCGGAGTACCTGAACAAGGTCATTGGCTCCGATGCGGTCAAGTTCGATGAGTATGTCAAGGTTCAGAGACGTATCGAACTCAGTTTCGAGGGACATTACTACTATGACCTCAGACGCTGGTACGCAGGTACCGACAAGTGGGAGGAAAAGATAAACAATGATGTTTACGGCGTGCGTATCAGCAGGGACGGCGAATACAACTACGTGTTGCTTGAGACCCGTTATTTCAAGTCCCCTTATCAGCCGATTTCCTACTCCGAGGTAATCAATTCAGGCCTTGTCCAGAACTGGGGATGGTAGTTACTATAAACATTGAAATTATGAACAGAATCTTCAAATATCTTTTGACGGCAGCCTTTGCTGCCACCTCCCTGACAGGATGCGGTTTCGATGACTACGACACCCAGTATCCTACCAAGAGGGTCCTCTTCACCTATCAGCAGTACAATCGTCAGGTGGTCGTCGGCGAGGGTCTGGGCATTGAAATAGGCTTCGTCTTCGCAGGCCTTCCTGAAAGTGACAGGGACAGGGTCGTCAAGTTCGAGATAGATCCGTCTCTAGTCACCAATGAGAATCAGTCAGTCCTTCCGGCGGAGTACTATACTCTCGCACAGGAGGGCCAGACGGTCATCAAGAAAGGCAGTCTCAAATCCTACGTCCCTCTAGCATTGGATTCAGCGGCATTCGTCAATGACCCCAAGGCACTTACCGGCGAGTACATTCTTCCGGTACGCATAACCGAGGCTGATGCCGACGAGATTTCGGAGGGCAAGGATTACACTCTTATCTCATTGAGCTATCAGGGAAGGCAGTACGGAAACTACACATATTACGGTACGGCTACTTCCAGCACTGTCGAGCAGGGCAAGAAGTATATGAACCAGAGCACGGCGACAAACAGTATCCGCCAGCTCCAGACCGTGGCCTACAACAAGTTCAGGGTCTATGCCGACCAGAATTCCAATGTGGACCCGATGAAGGGTACATATTCGATGATAATCACCGTCCCTGTGGATGGCGGGGGAGAGATTGAACTTGAGCCTGACACCGAGTACCTTCCGGACATCGTGGTGGAGAAGGACGGTATCTGCACTTACGACGTGGCTTCCAAGACATTCGTTCTCAGGTACAAATATACTGACAAGGACGGCAACACCTGGCATGCTGAGGACAAGATGACCTTCCGCAACCGTATCCGTGACGACCAGGGAGACGGACGTGTCCTCTACGAGTGGAGGGGATTCTGATACCCTTGGAAGACTTAAATTTACTTATTCTAAACTTATATCATTATGAAGGAAAACAATCCGTTTTCTCGTAACGGTATCGCAGGAGTCGCCGCTTTCACAGCGGCGGCTCTGAATCCGTTTACGGGGTCTGCTGCCGACCAGCGTTCCGCCAAGGGACAGGAGGGGCAGGATGAAAGACCCAACATTGTAGTCATCATCGCCGATGACCTGCTGTCTTCGGAGCTCAGCTGCTACGGCGGCCAGAATCTGCAGACCCCCAACATTGACCGCATCGCTTCCGAGGGAGTGCGGTTTACCCACAACATCGCCTCCATCGCGATGAGTGTTCCGATCAGGGCCTCTATGTACACCGGTCTCTATCCTATGCATCACGGCTCATATCAGAACCACAAGAACACCTACGAGGGTACCAAGACTGTCAATGAGTATATGCCCGAGGTAGGATACCGTGTAGGAAGGACTGGAAAGGACCATCCGGGACCGAAGTCGGTCTATAAGTTCGACGAGATTCCGGGTTTCGTAAAGGGTTGTACCGCATTGAAGGCACCTTACAGCACCGACGGCATCAGGGACTGGATGCAGCAGGGAGACGACCCGTTCCTGCTCTATGTTTGCAGTATCAACTCGCACGCTCCATGGACCTGGGGTGACCCTTCCGAGTTCGACCCGGACAAGCTCGTGATGCCGGCCAACTGCGTCGACAGTCCCGAAATGCGTGAGATTATGACCCATTATCTCGCTGAGGTCCGCGCCCTTGACAATGAGGTAGGCTCCGTTCTCCAGACATTGGAGGAAATCGGCAAACTCGACAATACCATCGTCATTTTCCTCGGTGAGCAGGGCCCTCAGTTCCCGGGAGGCAAGTGGACATTGTGGAATCCTGGCGTGAGCAGTGCACTTTGCGCACGCTATCCTGCCAAGATCAAGCCGGGAACTGTCTGCGATGCCATTGTCCAGTACGAAGACCTGCTTCCGACATTCATTGACATTGCCGGAGGCGAGCCGAGGCCGGAACTTGACGGGCAGAGCTTCAAGAAGGCTCTTTTCGGAGAGTCCAAGACAGCCCGTAAATATGCGTACGGCATTCACAACAATTATCCTGAGGGCCGTCCATATCCTATCAGGAGTATCCGTGACGACAGGTATGCCCTCATCATGAACCTCACTCCGGACAGTTCGTATCACGAGAAGCATCTGATGGCCAAGACCAACAACCATACAGGAGTATGGCCTGCCTGGGAGAAGGCCGCACGGACCGATGAGAGGGCCGAGTGGCTCTGCGACCGCTTCGTGCACCGTCCTGCAGTGGAGTTCTACGATCTCAAGAAGGACCCTTGGGAGATGAACAACCTTGCGGAAAATCCTAAATATGCAAAGAGAATTGCCGTCATGAAGGCTGAACTCGAGCGTTGGATGAAAGAGCAGGGAGACCCTGGAGCCTCTCTCGACGTGCCTTTCAACAACCAGATTGACAAGCACGAGACTGCCGTTCTCGTAAAGGGCGGCTGGATCCGCGACCCATACATTGTACTTGCACCTGACGGATACTATTATCTTACCGGCACCGTTCCGAGCGAGGATGACAAGCGCCAGCAGGATGATACATTCAATACTGGACTCGGAGAGGGCAGCGTAGTCGGCAATGAACTCCGCGTATGGAGAAGCCAGACAATGGTAGAGTGGGAATATCTCGGCGTGGCATACCGCACTCCGGACCAGCCTGAGGCTCTTGACAAGACCA
>JBJEBP010000106.1:0-12546 GCA_051870135.1 Candidatus Cryptobacteroides sp.
AAGACCGGATCCGCTACCGTTATTATCAGCGGAGTCGGCCTCGGGATGATCTCCACGGCAATTCCTGTGATAACGATTGCCGTCGCAATACTCCTGTCTTATCTCTGCGCTACGGGATTTTCATTCGATCCGGCCCTTATCAGCAACGGTCTGTACGGAATCAGCATCGCTGCGGTTGGTATGCTTTCTACCCTCGGCATTACGCTTGCCACGGACGCCTACGGCCCGATTGCCGACAATGCGGGAGGAAACGCGCAGATGAGCGGTCTTGACCCTGAGGTCCGCCAGAAGACCGATGTCCTGGATGCTCTCGGCAATACCACTGCCGCTACCGGAAAGGGCTTTGCTATTGGTTCTGCAGCATTGACTGCACTTGCCCTTCTTGCTTCCTACATTGAGGAAATCAAGATTGGTCTTGCGCACGTGGGCAGGACTACAATCGAGATTGCCGGTGAGGCTGTTGACGTGGCCCAGGCTACAATTCCGCAGATAGTGGAATTCTATCAGGTCAATCTTATGAACCCGAGAGTGCTCGTGGGCGTGTTCATCGGCGCAATGATGGCCTTCCTTTTCTGCGGGCTCACAATGAATGCGGTAGGCCGTGCCGCCCAGAAGATGGTGACTGAAGTCCGCCGCCAGTTCCGCGAAATCAAGGGTATTCTCACTGGGGAACAGAGACCGGACTATGCAAGATGCGTGGAAATCTCCACTCTCGGAGCCCAGCATGAGATGATACTCCCTTCCGTTATTGCCATTGTGGTTCCAGTCCTGGCAGGAATCTGCCTCGGCCCTGCAGGTGTAATGGGACTCCTCGTCGGAGGCTTGGGAGCCGGTTTCATTCTCGCAATATTCCTCGCCAATTCAGGAGGAGCCTGGGACAATGCCAAGAAATACGTCGAGGAAGGACATCTCGGCGGAAAGAATTCCGACTGCCACAAGGCAACGGTTGTGGGTGATACTGTGGGTGATCCGTTCAAGGATACATCCGGTCCGTCACTGAACATTCTCATAAAACTGATGAGCATGGTTTCAATTGTAATGGCCGGTCTCACAGTGATGATTGGTGGATAGTAGTAATCTTTAATATTTTGTTTTCCTTTTTCCGGGTTTCCGACGTGAGTCGCAAGCCCGGTTTTTTGTACAAAAATACTTGATTATGTTCCAAAAATCAGTTATATTGCGTTGTTTTTATTGATGGGTAATATTTATGGGCTATTTATTCAGATGCTATGAAAAGAATTACAATTCGTGATGTCGCCCGTGAGGCAAAAGTATCGGTTACGCTTGTTTCATTTGTTATGAACGCAAAGAGAGACAAGGATGGAAATCTGGATTGCCCGGTCAATGCGGAGACTGCGAAGCGGGTGCTTCAAGTCGCCCAGAAGTTAGGTTACAGGAGAAATTTCGCAGCCGCCTCTCTCAGGAGCGGCAAGTCCAATTCTATAGCAGTCATTCCAAATGACATATCCAACAAGTTCTTCGCCGGAGTCTCAAGATGCATAGAGGAAAGGGCAAAGAGCTACGGTTACACTGTTCTTTTTGCAAGTTCTGACGAGGATGCAGACAGGCTTTCCAGCGTGATGGATGCTGTCCTCGCCCACAATATTGACGGAGTCATCGTCGCTCCTTGCACGGGTGGCGACGCTGCGGTCAGGAAGGCTACCGATGCCGGGGTGCCGGTGGTTCTTCTCGACAGGGATATCGTGGATATGGAGAATGTAGGAAAGGTTCTCCTGGATGATGTCGAGGCCGGTTCAATGGCTACTAACCTCTTCATTGACAGAGGCTACAGGAAAGTCGAGATGATTTCCTATTCTCTCGGAATCTCCAGCCTCGAGGAACGCGAGTCAGGATATCGCAAGGCAATGACAGACCACGGTCTTCTCGAGAATGCCAAGGTACATTACACGTCATACGCCAATGCCGCCGCTGATGTTCCTGTAATTATCAAGGATGCGGTCAGCAGGGGAGTGGAGGCAATTTTCCTTCCTACTTATTCCCTCTCGGCCCTCGTGCTCATGACAATGCGTGACCTCGGTCTCAAGACACCTGAGGATATGGCCGTGATCGGTTTCGATGTCAGTGACATCTACCAGCTCTATTCTACATCTGTCACCCACATTGTGCAGCCTCTCAAGGAACTGGGTGAGAAGTCAGTGGACGTGCTCGTGAACATGATTCAGGGCAAGCCGGCCGAGAAGGCGTTGTTCAAGCCTGAGATGATTGAGGGTGACTCTACTGCAGCGAAGTTATAATCAGTTGTAAAATAATACATTTGCGCCTGGAAAATTCAAATTACAAATGGGAGGATTATTTGGAACAATAACCAGGGAGGATGAGTGCGCCCGCGACCTGTTCTACGGGACGGACTATCACTCCCATCTCGGTACCCGTCGCGCCGGAATGGCGACTTTCAGCAAAACAGAAGGATTTTTCAGGAGCATCCATAGCCTTGAATCGTCCTATTTCAGGACAAAGTTCGAGGCTGAACTACCAAAATTCAAAGGTTCCGCCGGAATCGGGGTCATCAGCGACACCGATGCGCAGCCGTTGCTCATGAAGTCTCATTTGGGGCGTTTTGCAATCGCGACTGTGGCCAAGGTCAACAATCTGGATGAAATTTCCGCATCGCTTCTCGACAAGAATATGCCGCTCAGCGAATTCAGCAGCGGAAAAATCAACCAGACAGAATTGATTTCCCTGCTGATAATCCAGGGTGAGGATATTGTAAGCGGCATTGAGAATGTCTTTCGCACCGTGAAGGGCTCCTGTTCGCTTCTCCTCCTTACCGAGGACGGCATCATTGCCGCAAGGGACAGCTGGGGACGTACTCCATTGATAATAGGCCGGAAGGATGGTGCGTACGCGGTGGCGGGAGAGACTACCGCATTTGCGAATCTTGACTTCGAAATAGAGCATTACATCGGTCCCGGCGAGATTGTCCGGCTCAAGGCTGACGGCTACGAGGTTCTCCGCAAGCCTAACAAGGGAATGCAGGTCTGCTCCTTCCTCTGGATTTACTACGGTTTCCCGACCAGCTTCTACGAGGGAAGGAATGTCGAGGATATGAGGAATGAGGCCGGCCGCATTATGGGCGAGGAGGACAAGACGGAGGTAGATTATGCCAGCGGTATTCCGGACAGCGGTATCGGTATGGCAATAGGTTATGCCGAGGGCCACAAGGTTCCTTACAAGAGGGGAATATGCAAATACACTCCAACGTGGCCGAGGTCGTTCATGCCTGTGAACCAGAAGACCCGCAACCTGGTGGCAAAGATGAAGCTGATTCCTAATTCTGCAATATTGAAGGACAAGCGGGTGCTTTTCTGCGACGACAGCATTGTACGCGGTACCCAGCTCAGGGACAGCACCAAGCTTCTTCACGAACTCGGCGCAAAGGAGGTACATATGCGCATTGCCTGTCCTCCTCTTCTTCACGCCTGTCCTTTCGTGAACTTTTCCGCCAGCAAGAGTGAGCTTGAGCTGATTACCAGAAGGATTATCCGTGATTTTGAGGGGGATAATCCACAGAATATTGAGGCATATTCCACCACCGGCTCTCCTGAATACAACAGGATGGTGGCGGAGATTGCCAGGAGGCTCAATCTGGACTCATTGAAATTCAGTAAGATAGAGTCAATCGTGTCTGCTATCGGACTGTCCAAGTGCCAGATTTGCACGCATTGCTTCGACGGCAGCTCGTTCCATACTCTGGAGGAGGAGAACGTTTAGATCTCTCCACTCGCTTCGCTCGGTCGAGATGACAGATTAGTTGTTTGTCCGCAATTCATACAACTGTTTCGTCACGTCCGGTTTTCAGTTTCGTCATGCCCGGCTTGACCGGGCATCTCGCATGCAAACAAATAGAACAGTTAGTTCTTTACGAAAGATCCCCGGTCAAGCCGGGGATGACGCTAATGTGATGATGGCAGGGATGTGATGCGTACAGCCGCACGACGTGTGTCTTGTCATATCGAGCGAAGCACGAAGTGCGCAGTCGAGATATCTCTTACAAATCAATTAATCCTTCAAGCTCCTCCCAAGGCAATGTGACCTTGATGATTCCCAGATAGTAAGGGCCGATTTCGTACTGGCCATAGATGTAGGTTATGCCCGCAGGCGTGACAATAAAATTTCCGTTCGGCTCAATGTCCTTGATGAAGAGAGCATCGTAGGCATCATTGTCCGGAAGCGATTCCTGGAGATGGGCGGAGAGAAGGCTCTTTAGCTCATCCATTGAACCATCCTCGAAAATATCATTCTCCCCGATTACCTCGCCTGTATTCCTGTTGAAATTGACTCCGGTCTCGGAAGTGGAGCCGTGCGCCCCACCCGTGTAATCATATCTGCATACAATGTAGGAGAGGATATCGCCGTGAACACCGGCAATATGGCCGTCCACTGAACACTCCCAGGACAATGCTGCACAAGGCTCGCCATCATCATTGCCCTCCAGATAATTCAGAAGGTCATTCCCGCTCTCCCTGTATTCCTCCACGCAGCTGTCGGCCCAATTCCGTGCAGCCTCCTCGATATTGCCGCCATCTTCCCCGAAGCTCAACTTGACAATGCCTTCGGTGATTTTGCTGCAGGCATCTCCAGGAAGGCCGGATTCAGGATACTCAATAGTAGTGCTTACACTGATGGAGTCCGTGCGTCCCTCCGCAAGCGCCTGTGTCTCATACATTTCGAAATGCCCGGTTTTCAAGGCATTGTTGTCATGGCAACTGATTACCGTGAGAACTGTGATGCAGGTCACAGCTGCTTTCAAAGTGATGTTTCTCATTCGTTTGTGTGTTTAGTCATTGTTCATTTCCCTGATATCGACCTCATCCTCCTTGCTGCAACCCATCAGCCATTCGCTGTACCAGTCCGCAAGTTTCCAGAAGAAGTACTCGTTCATGTCCCCGAAACCGTGCCTCTGGCCCGGCAGGAAGAGCACGTCGAAGCGCTTGTTGGCCCTGATGAGGGCATTGATGACCCTGATTGTGTTGGCAGGATGCACATTGTTGTCCATATCGCCGCTGCAGAGCAGGAGATGGCCCTTCAAATTCTTTGCCAGCTCAGGATTGGTTTCAATGTGGTACACGAATGTCGTGTCCCCGTTCTCGATTTTCTCCTTGATTCCGTGATGCTGCTCGCTCCACCATCTGTTGTAGATGCTGTTGTCGTGGTTGCCCGCACAGGAAACCGCAGCCTTGAAGAAGTCCGGGTAGGTCAATATTGCAGCTGTGGACATGAATCCGCCTCCTGAATGGCCGTGGATGCCGACCCTGTCCAGGTCAATCCAGGAATGCCTTGCACCGAGCTGCTGGATTGCATATTTCTGGTCCTCCAGACCGTAGTCGCGGAGATTGCCGTAGCCGTAGTTATGGTACCACTTGGACCTGTTCGGATGGCCGCCCCTGTTGCCCACTGTGATGACAATGAAGCCGAGCTGGGCGAGCCTGTCGGTGCGTGTCATTCCGCGGCTCCACTTGATGTTGTTGGCCTCCACCTGCGGGCCCGGATACACGTAATCGCATATAGGATAGACCTTTGTGGAATCAAAGTCAAAGGGCTTGTAAATCGCTCCGTAAAGGTCGGTCACTCCGTCAGCGGCCTTGACAGTGAACCTTTCAGGGAATTTGTAGCCGGCTGCGAAAAGCAGGGAGAAGTCCGCCTCGCCAAGGGTGCAGAGCCTTTTTCCGGTGGCATCGTACAATGCTGACTCAGGCTTGCAGTCCACGCGTGAGCAATTGGCAATGAAGTATTTGCCGTCCTCGGTGCCGATGGCCTCCACGTTCATGTCCGGCATATCGAGGAGTTTAATGGCCCCGCCCTGGAGGCTGACCCTGTAGGTATGCATCTGGTAAGGATTTTCTCCCTTCTCCTTGCCGCAGGCACTGAAGAGAACGTAACCTTCTTTCTCATTGACACTTATGATGTCCTCGACATGGAAGGCCCCCTCGGTCAAGTTGCGCACGAGGCTGCCGTCCGCATTGTAGAGATAGAGATTGGCCCAGCCGTTGCGCTCGGACCAGTGGATAATCTGCCTGCCTCCGCCTATGAGCCTTGGATTGCGGCCTTCGACGTAGGTGTTCATCCTCTCGGAAATGACGGTGCGGGTGGAGTCGCTGTCCACGCCCACGTAGCAGAGGTCCATTCTCTTGAGGTCACGGCTGATTCGTGACAGGTAGAAGCCCTTGTCATCGCCGAGCCATTTGGCCGAATAGTACTCCCTGTACTGGTCCTCAACTGTCCTGATGGCCTTGTGGAATGACAATTCCTGATCCTTGAAGGCATTGATCCTGACAGTGTGGGAAGTCCAGTCTCCGGTATTGAAGACATAGAGGCGGCCTGTAGGGCTCGGCTCGCCCGGCATCTGGTATTTGTAGGTCTCCAATGTCGGCCTTGGCATGCTGAGGGAATTGATGACCCACATTTCTTTCTGCTTGCCCATATCCCAGCGCATTACTGCGATATGCTTTGAGTCAGGCGACCATACCAGTTCGCCCGGATAAGTTCTCTTGGTGGAGTCTTTTTCAGTATAGCCGTAGTAATTGTCAATGCCGTATGCGCATTCCTTCGTGCCGTCCCGGGTAATCCTGTGCTCGACAATGGTGCTGTCCTTCGGGTCCTTGGCGGCCTTCCTGAGGTTCAATGTGTCCATGCACCAGAGGTCTGCGTTCTTGACATAGACGCCTGTCAACCCGTCCGGGGACATGCTGGCCCATCTCGGGTACTTGTCCTCCTTCTTGTCGGTGGTCCAGGTCAGGTCCCCGTCAGATATCCTGTAGCGGAAACTGTAGACGATTTTCTCGTCCTTCTTCGTGGTGGTGTCCCTCCGCTCCCTTGTGCTGGTCACGCTGAATTTCAGGTAGTTGTCATCTTCCTTGTCAATGCTGACTCCGCTGAGAGACAGATGCCTGGCGTCAAAGGGATCCCTGACGATTTCCGTCAGTTTCATTGCCAGCCTGTCCCGGTCAAATGCCGGAGTCACCGTCCCTGCCACCGGGTCTGCAATATAGTACTGGGTACCCTCCGATGTCTTCCACCAGTACAGGAACCGTTTCCCGTCCCTGAACCACTCCGGCCTTACCTCGGTGGTGAAAACCATCTGGTTGATGCGCTTCTCGGAAAACCTGGAAGCGAGTTCGTAATTCGGAGTCCTTACATATTCCCGTCCACCCTTTTCCTGTGCTGATGCGCCTGTGGAGATTGAGGTGAACATTGCCGCAACCAATGCTGCGAATGTCAAGAAAGTTCTCATATTATTGAAATGTTATCAGGAATTATCACGATTGGATTCATATAATGCGATCAATGCCGACCCGCTTCCGGACATTGAGGCATAGACGGCTCCGGAGTCGTAGAGGGACTGCTTTATGGCGGCGAGTTCGGGATGAGCCTTGAATACTGTAGTCTCGAAGTCATTGACCAGCAGGTCTTTCCACTCTTCAATGGGCCTCGCCAGTACATCTCTCAACCTCATTTCCGGTATAGCCGGGATGATTCCCCGGTAGGCCTCGGCAGTGGAGACTGAGATGCCTTCAGGGATTACTATCTGGAGTTCATAGACCGGTTTCCGTGCGGAACCTGGCTCTTCAGCATTGTCCCGTGTGGCTGGGCTTGCGCAGTCGCTTACGGCATCCTCAATGTCAACAGGGAGTTCAAACGGCGAAAGCACCTCCCCGCGTCCCTCCCCGAACATCGGACAGCCGTGGATGAAGAATGCGCAGTCGCTTCCGAGCCTGGCAGCATAGCCGGCTAATTGCTCTTTTGTCAGGCCGAGACTGCAAATCCCGTTCAGCATTGTCAATGTATATGCGGCATCGGCGGACCCGCCCCCGAGCCCGGCCCCGACAGGGGACAGCTTTTCGAGGAAAATCTTCACCGGCGGGAGCTTGAAGTCATTGTCCAGCAATGTGTAAGCCTTGGCGCAGAGGTCATTGCGCACGTCCCAGTCCACGCCTTCGGCACGTGCCACTGTAATCATCATCTTGCCGTCCTCCGATATGCCTTGGGCCAATGTCGGAATATCCCCGTCCTCGTTTGCGGCTCCGGCCCATTCTGCGCAGCAGCCGCCCCGGTCACCGTATTTGGCAACCAGAGCGGCCATTGTCCTGCTGTAGTCATCCCCCGTGACGATTTCGAGGGTGTCGTGGAATTGCCCGGATTCGATGAACACGGTCTCCAGGTCGTGGAAACCGTCCGCACGCTTGCGGAGCACATTGAGCCCGAGATTTATCTTCACCGGCGGATATTCAATCATTTTGCTGAAGTTTAAGCCTCGCTCGTGCGAGCCTGGTTAATTTCCCGTGAAGATAATGCTTTTTTCTTGATTATTCGGTCTGCAGGTCAAGGAATAATCTTGATTGACCCGGGGACGAGTTATGGTTATTTCTGCGATTATTGATATCTTTGGGGTCGGAAAAATGTTGTGAGATGAGAATATTCAAAGTTATTATTGCCGTCATATTTTTCTGTATCGGACAATCCCTGGCGGCGGGGGAGAGCCGAACCATTCCGGTAAAATACGCCGAGGAAACCGAGCTGGTGGCAGTTGTATGTCATCTGGCAGGCATCAGCGGCTATATTTTCAATGAGGAGGATGGCGTTCTTCCGGATTATCTGGCCGACATTGACAGTACTTTCGCTCCATACGCAAACCATAAGGCGGTGAAATTCGCAAGCGGCAAGCTCTTCCGCAAAGGCTTCGCCTGGGATATGCCTATGTCATTGGCATTGAGAATCAAGCTCAATGAGGGCCGCATTGAATACAATGAAGGCCTGGAGGCGGATTTTGACGGATATTACTCCCGCATCAGCCGCTCCGACGAGAAAAAGTTCATTGCAATGCTGGAGGATTTCTACCGGGATGCCTCTTTCGCTGAATTTTTCCGGAGCCATTCAAAACTTTATGCTGAATGCGAGGAGGCAATGCGGAAAGTCGTTGACAATCTCGACCTTGCGTGGTATGATTCATTTTTCGGACCAAATGACGGTGGAGAATTCCGTGTCTATCTCGGCCTCTTGAACGGCCCGGGCAACTATGCTGAGCATCAGAGGCTTAAATCCGGTTCCGAGGTAATCAATGCCGTTATGGGATGCTGCGACAGGGATGATGCAGGCCGGATTTATTACGGGGAATCCTACACCCTTCCGGTGCTCATCCACGAGTTCAACCATTCTTATTGCAACCCGCTCAATGACGAGTGCTGGGACAACATCGCTGCACAGGCCACTGCCATATTCCAGAAGAATGCATCGTTCTATGCCTCAATAGCTTACGGTTCGCCGAAGCTGATGATGAACGAGACTTTCGTGGAGGCCTCGATGATAAGGTATCTGATGACGCATCCTATTGACATTGCCGGAACGAGCTTTGAAAATATGCAGGAACTCATTGACTTATTGATAGATATTGACGAGCGGAAGAAAAAGTTCGTACTGGTCAGGCCAGTCATTGAGGCTCTTGGCCGCCGCGAATCCGACCGTGAACAATATCCGACAATGCGGGACTTCCTCCCGGAATACGTCGCGGCCGTCAATGCCTATGCTCCTGCCTTGTCCAAACAACAATAGCCCATACCGTCATCCCCGGCTTGACTCTTTTCGTCATCCCCGGCTTGACCGGGGATCTCTCCCCACTAAATCCCAAACATAAACTAGATTCATATTCTCAATGAAACTTGGAATAATCGGCGCGGGCCATATCGCCATAAAGATGGCCAGCACATTAGCCGGAAAGCCACAGGGTTGTGAATGTTACGCCGTGGCATCCAGAAGCCTGGATAAGGCCGGGGCATTTGCCGCTGAACACGGCATCCAGAAGGCGTACGGCTCCTACAGGGAACTGGTTGAGGACCCTGAGGTGGACCTCGTATATATAGCCACGCCGCACTCATTTCACTACGAGCATACCAGGATGGCCCTGGAAAGCGGCAAGCCCTGCCTCGTCGAGAAAGCATTCACAATGAACGCCCGCGAGGCGGAGGGTCTTGTAAACATCTCCGAATCCAGGGGCGTTTTCCTGACCGAGGCTATCTGGACCAGATACCTGCCTATGTCGCACAAGGTGGCTGAACTTCTTTCCAGTGGCGTCATCGGAGAGCCTAAGTTACTTCGTGCATCTCTCTGTTATCCAGTTAGTTACAAGGAGCGGATCCAGCGCCCGGAACTTGGCGGCGGCGCCCTGCTCGACCTCGGGGTCTATGTGCTGAATTTCGCCCGGATGTATTTCGGCACCGACATTGTCAAGACTGCGACATCCTGCGTCACCGGTCCGACCGGAGTTGACCTCCAGGAAAGCATTTCCCTGACATACGGGGACGGCCGTATGGCCAATCTCCAGGCCAGCGCCCTCTGCATCAACGACCGCCAGGGCATAATCAGCGGCACCGAGGGCTCCATCATTGTGGACAATGTCAATTGTCCGTCCCGTATCGATGTCTATCGCGGCTACGACCTCGTGCAGACCATCGGCCTCCCTTCCGACTTCATAACCGGCTTTGAATATCAGGTCTTTGAATGTCAGCGTTGCCTGTCAGAGGGCCTCGTGGAGTCCCCAATGATGCCGCACGGCGAGACTGTGGCGGTTATGAGGCAGATGGACGGGCTCAGGAAAACGTGGGGGCTTTGACAATCATTTGCAGGGCAAAGCGGATTTTCTTATTTTTGTAATTCATTACGAACGGGCACGGGTATTGCACGCAGCACCCCCGGTTTGTAACCGCATATTAGAAATTAATTGAAATGAAGAAATATCTGCTCGCGGCTCTTGCCGCACTTGCATTCTCGCCGGCATTCGCCCAATCGGCCGGTTTCAGGCTCGGGAAATGGACCGAGATCCAAAATGCCATTATCAAGGAACTGAACAGGTCTTATGTTGACTCTCTCCCGATTGACAGGATTCAGCGGGCGGGGGTTGATGCAATGCTGGAGTCCCTCGACCCTTATACCATTTATGTCCCGGAGGAGGACAATGAAGACTTCGAGTTCATGATTGGCAAGACCTATGGAGGTATAGGTGCGATTATCTACAAGCCTGATACTGAGAGCAATGTGGTTATCAATGAACCTTATGCCGGATCTCCTGCCGCCAATGCCGGACTGCGTTGCGGCGATGAGATTGTGACCATTGACGGCCAGTCCGTGAAGGGCCTGAAGGCTGACGAGGCTACGTCGAAGATGAAGGGCAATCCGGGGACCACCGTGGTTTTCGGGGTGAAGAAGGCTTTCGGCGGTGATGGCTGGAATCCCGGCGACACTGTTGAGGTGAAGATTGTCAGGCAGAGGATTCATCTTCCTGATGTGGAATATGCCGGGATGCTCAATGACACTACCGGCTACATTCTCCAGACCGGGTTCACAGAACGGGTTTCCGAGGATGTGCGAAATGCCTATTTCAAGCTCAAGTCCCAGGGTATGAAGAAGTTGGTCCTTGACCTCCGCGGCAATGGCGGCGGTCTTCTCCAGGAGGCTGTCAACATTGTCTCCCTGTTCGTGCCGAAAGGTTCGGTGGTGGTATCTTCCAAGGGCAATGCGAACCATCCGGAGGAGGTTTTCAGGACAATGCGGGAGCCTGTGGATACCGAAATTCCAATTGTCGTGCTGGTTGATTCAGGCACAGCGTCTTCCTCCGAGATTGTCTCCGGTGCATTCCAGGACTTGGACAGGGCCACGATTCTCGGCTCGAGGACTTATGGCAAAGGTCTGGTGCAGAGCGTGAGACCTCTTCCTTACAATGGCCAGCTCAAGGTGACCACAGCCAAATATTACACTCCGAGCGGGCGTTGCATCCAGGCCATCGACTATAGCCACAGGAATGAGGACGGCAGCGTGGGACATATCCCGGATTCATTGACCAGGGAGTTCAGGACGGCCGGTGGAAGGCCTGTCCGTGACGGCGGTGGAATTACCCCGGATGATACGCTTTCATCCAAGAGGTACAGCAGGCTGGTTTATTCCCTGGTGCTTGGCGGTATCGTGGACCAGTATGCCCTGGACTACGGACGGAGGCATGAAAGCATTGCCGAGCCGGATGATTTCCATTTCTCCGATGCTGATTATGAGGACTTTATACAGTTTGCAATGGGCAAGAATTTCGACTATCGCTCCGGTGCGAAGGCATTGTATGACCAGATGAAGAGGGAACTTGAAAGGGACGGAATGGCAGGTTCAATGAAGGATGAGATTGAGGCTCTCGGAAAGAAGCTTGAGATTGAGAAAAGGGATTTCCTGCTCCTGAAGAAGGATGAGATTATTCCGTTCATCGAGGAGGAGATTGTGGTGAGGTATTATTTCCAGGAGGCGGGGGTCAAGGTCAGGCTTCGTTATGACACTGCGCTACGGGAAGCATTGACCAAACCGCTCATTGCTGTTGAGTAGTTGCTGATTTCGCACTTGATAGCTGCCCGCCTCTCGCTGCGGTTGACTTAAAAGCCTGTCATTTCGAGCGGAGCACGCAGTACGTAGTCGAGAAATCTGCGTCAATATGTTTTTTAATGCTTAGTAAACATTAAAAAATAACTTGGTACATTTTTCAGGCAGCCAAAGACAGTA
>JBJEBP010000107.1:0-12545 GCA_051870135.1 Candidatus Cryptobacteroides sp.
TTCCTCTCTTCATCAACCAGGACGACACCATTACCGTGAACACCACGGACCGTTCCTACGGCCAGCGCGTATAATTGGACAGTTATTATTGAAGCTGACTGAAAGCCTGTCATTTCGAGCGAAGGTTTTGCCTTTGTCATATCGAGCGAAGCACGAAGTGCGGAGTCGAGATATCTAGATCTCTCCATTCGCTTCGCTCAGTCGAGATGACAAAAAAGGGGCTTTTGGTCAGCTCCTTTTTTGTTTGTTGAAGAAGAAGTACGATATTTGCAGAGGGGCGACCCGGATTAACCTGTTTTGAAAATGAAGATTCTAATTGTTGATGACGAAAGAGCCATCAGAAATTCACTCGGAGAAATATTGACCGATGAAGGCTATACCACTGAACTGGCGGACAATGGACAGACCGCCATCGAGATGGCCGAGAAGGATAAATATGACGCAATCCTCTGCGATATAAAGATGCCCGGGATGGAGGGGACGGAAGTGCTCGAACGGCTTGTAAAGGACGGTGTCGAGTCCGCCATCATCATGATTTCAGGCCACGGGGACATTGACACTGCCGTGGAATGCATCAAGAAAGGGGCATTTGACTTCATACAGAAGCCATTGGACCTCAACAGGTTGCTCATCACGATAAAGAATGCGGCAGAGCGGACCACCATCATTGCCGAGAACACCACATTGAAGAAGAAGGTACATGGCAACAGGCAGATGATTGGCGAGTCGGCCCCGATAGTGCATCTGAGGGAAATGATAGAGAAGGTGGCCCCGACAGACGCGAGGGTCCTGATTACCGGCTCAAACGGCTCCGGAAAGGAACTCGTGGCAAGGAGCCTTCACCAGCAGAGTGCCCGGAGCACAATGCCTTACGTGGAGGTGAACTGCGCCGCCATCCCGTCGGAACTCATTGAAAGCGAGCTGTTCGGGCACGAGAAGGGAGCATTCACCTCGGCCATCAAGCAGCACAAGGGAAAATTCGAGCAGGCGGACGGAGGAACTCTCTTCCTGGACGAGATCGGAGATATGAGCCTTGCCGCCCAGGCCAAGGTGCTGAGGGTGTTGCAGGAAAAGAAACTGTCCCGGGTCGGAAGCGACAAGGACATTGAGGTGGACGTGAGGGTAATCGCCGCGACGAACAAGGATTTGAAAGAGGAAATCGCGAAGGGCAATTTCAGGGAAGACCTCTACCACAGGCTCAGCGTGATTGTGCTCCACGTTCCGTCCCTGGACGAGCGCAAGGACGATATTCCATTGCTGGTCAATCACTTCATCGGCCAGATCTGCAATGAGACCGGCCTACTGCCGAAGGAATTTTCCCCGGAGGCCATCAAGCTTCTCCAGGACAAGAGCTGGACCGGAAACATCCGCGAACTCCGCAATGTGGTCGAGCGTCTCATGATTCTGGGCGGCAACCCTGTATCGGCGCAGGACGTCAGGGATTATGTTTATTTCGGATAAATCGTTGATTTTGTCTTGTGAAAGTATTATGTTTGCACAGACAGGTGAAGATTGCCATCAACTACTGCAAAACCATGAAGTCACGACAAGAATACGTAACGATTCTGAAATCACATTCTGCTGAACTCCAGGAGAGATTCGGCATCACTTACCTGTGTTTGTTCGGGTCAGTAGCCAAGGATCAGCATAAGGAGGGAAGCGATGTTGATGTCTTTGTCGATATGCCTGCAAAGGCATACAATATGGTAGCTGCTGCAGAATATCTTGAAGACCTTCTGGGCTGTGAGGTAGACTTGATTCGCAGACACAACAATATGCGCCCATTCTTTCTAAACCAGATTCAAAAATATGGAATTGATATCATTGGAACAGCAAGAGGTAATTCTTGATACCCTTGAGCAAATTCGCACCTCCATCATGAATCTGATTTCATGGAATGCGGAAGTTGACGACATGAACAATCTTTTGCAAACGCCAAAAGGATTGCAGGCAATTGCATGCTCATTATAGCAATTGCAGAGGGATTCAGAAAAATCGACAAGAATACTGAAGGCCAATTTCTCTCAAAGCGTCCCGAGATTCCTTGGAAACAAGTGTTTGGCTTGAGGAACCGAATCGCACACGGCTATTTTGATATTGACATTGATATCATCGGTTCCGTAATAAAGGAGGATTTGCCGCCATTGCTGGAGGCTACTGATTATTTCATTGATTATATAAAGAATCACGTAACCTTCAAGCAATAACCCGTATCATCTTATTCCCCCTGCCCTTGTTTCCCTTTTTCGTGTTCCGCGCGGGCGCGCTCGACGGCCGGGGAGCGCTTGAGGACGAAGCCGGAACCGAGATACTTGGTGCGCACATCCTCGTCTGCGGCCAGCACCTCAGGCTTTCCGGACTGGAGAATGGTACCCTCGTAAAGCAGGTATGCACGGTCAATGATGGCGAGGGTCTCACCAACATTGTGGTCGGTAATGATGACACCGATATTCTTGTACTTGAGCTTGGCAATGATGTACTGGATATCCTCCACCGCAATCGGGTCCACGCCGGCGAACGGCTCATCCAGCAGGATGAACTTCGGGTCAATGGCCAATGCCCTCGCAATCTCACACCTTCGCCTCTCTCCTCCGGAAAGCTGGATACCCAGGCTCTTGCGGACCTTGGAAAGATTGAACTCGTCAATCAGCGACTCCAGGCGGTCACGCCTCTCCTCCTTGGTCATATCGGAGAGTTCCATCACGGACATGATATTGTCCTCGACTGACATCTTCCTGAACACGGAAGCCTCCTGCGGCAGATAGCCCACACCCTTCTGCGCCCTCTTGAACATCGGCAGGCCCGTAATTTCCTCATCGTCAAGGAAAATGCGGCCGTCATTCGGAACTATCTGGCCAGTAATCATATAGAAACTCGTGGTCTTGCCCGCACCGTTAGGCCCGAGGAAGCCGACGATTTCGCCCTGCTCCACCTCCATTGAGACCCCCTTCACGACGGTCCTCACACCATATTTCTTGACTAAGTTTTCGCAATGCAGTTTCATGCTGTAATGTAGTTTTTATTTGATACTCAGGGGCCGTCACTTGACATCCAGGCCAAGGTCATTGACCAGGTTGCGGACCTCCTCGTTGCCGTCCACGACAATTTTCGCCTTGTCCTCGGCAAGATAAATCTTCTTCTCCACAGCCTCCTCCGGCATCACCTCCGGATTGAGCCGCAACTTATTGGTATTCAACATTTTCCAGAGAATACCCTCTATATTGTGAAGCAGATTTTCTTCCACCCATTTCTTCTGGCTGAGGTTCATAAGGTAGAAATCCACCCTCTTGTAACCGTCCATCTCCACGATTTCGACCTTGGCCGTGGCAAGGGTGCTGGCAAGTCTCGGACGGGATGCAAACTGCTCCGGAAGACATTTCCATTTGGCCATAATCTCCTCGTCGGTCGGGATTCGGGAATCGTCGGAAATCTCCGGTTCGGCCTCCGCTTTCGCGCTGCCATTGTCCCCGATGGAACCCAATGAAAGAGATGCGGCAGACGACCTGGCTGTTCTCCGTCTTGCAGGCTTGGCTGTTTCCGGGGCCGGTGCATTTTCTCCGGATGCGTCAGAAGCCGGGGTTCCCGCAGAAGCCGCTGCAGACCCTGCCACGGCAGGCTGGGAGGCCTGTGAGACCTTGGCTGCCGCACCATCAGGAGCGGGCTGGGAACCCTTGGCGGCCGGAGCATTCGCAGTCGCAGAAGTAGCCGCCTTGCCGGCCGGAGCAGGAAGCGGAGCCTTGCCTGAAGCAGGAGCCGGCACGCCCCCCACCATCTGGACAGGACGCAGGGACACCTCCCCTCCGGTCAGGAAGCAGAGTTTCATCAGGGCAAACTCAATGTGGAGCCTAGGATTGATGCTCTCCTTGTAGCCGCTTTCACATTGGACCGTCACGGAAATGGCATCGTAGAGGAACTGGAGCGGACACTTGTCCGCCTGCTCCTTGTATTTCTTCTTGAGCGAGTCCGGAAACTCCAGCAATGCGTCCAGGGACCCGGTCTTCGCCACCATCAGGTTCCTGAAATGAGTGCTCAGCGAAGCCACGAAATACAGGGCGTTGAAGCCCTTGGAAAGCACGCTGTCGAACTCCAGGAGTGCTGATGGATAATCATTTGACAGCATTGATTCGGTCAGGTGGAAACAATGCTCATAGTCGAGGACATTGAGATTCCGGATCACATCCTCGTATTTCACGTCATTGCCGCAGAAGGCCACCGTCTGGTCGAAAATCGTCAAGGCGTCCCTCATCGCCCCGTCCGCCTTCCTCGCAATGATATGCAGGGACTCATCGTCAATGTGGATGTCCTCCTTCGATGCAATGGCCCTGAGATTCTTCACAATGTCAGGAATGCTGATACGGTTGAAATCGTAAGTCTGGCAGCGCGAGAGAATGGTAGGCAGGATCTTGTGCTTCTCGGTGGTCGCCAGGATGAATATGGCGTGGGCCGGCGGCTCCTCCAATGTCTTGAGGAATGAGTTGAAGGCCGCCTGGGTCAGCATGTGCACCTCGTCAATGATATAGACGCTGTACTTGCCTACCTGCGGAGGTATCTGGACCTGGTCCATCAGGGCCTTGATGTCGTCCACGCCATTGTTTGACGCGGCATCCAGCTCATGGATGCAGTAGGACCGGCCCTCCCTGAAAGAAACGCAGGACTCGCATTGTCCGCAAGGCTCCATATCCTCTGACGGGGAGGAACAATTGATGATTTTGGCGAAAATCCTCGCCGCACTGGTCTTTCCGACACCTCTCGGTCCGCAGAACAGATAGGCGTGGGCCAGCTTGCCCCTGATGATGGAATTTTTCAGGGTACGGACTATATTGTCCTGGCCTATAAGGTCCTCGAACGAATCCGGCCTGTACTTCCTCGCCGAAACTATATATTGTTGACTATCTGCCATATATTATTGATTATCAGCATTTAACAATTCATCAAGCGACTTGCGCAACGCTTCCGCACCGGTGAACAATATACCCTTGATGCCAAGTTTGGTGGCCGCGGCGGCATTGGCCGGATTGTCATCAATGAAGACCGACTCCTCCGGCTTCAGTCCATACCTGCCCAGGAGAATGCGGAAAATCTCAGGAGACGGCTTGATGACGTGTTCCTCGCCGGAAACGACCTTGCCGTCCAAAAGCGAGAAAACCGGATAGTTGTCACAGATACGGTAGAATGTCTCGGCAGACCAGTTGGTCAGGCCGTATATCTTCAAACCTTTATCTTTCAATGACTTGACCAGTTCAAGCATACCCGGGATGGCATCTCCCATCATACCTTCCCACCTGTCCCGGTAGAGTTCGATTTCCTTCTTCCATTCCGGATGCAGGGCCGAAAGCTCGGCCACTCCCTGGTCGAAAGGTTTGCCGGCATCCATCTGCGAATTCCACTCGGAATTGCAGATTTCAGCGAGGAAAAGGTCAGCCTTGTCCCTGTCCCCAAAATATTCGTCAAAGACATAGTGGGGATTCCAGTCAACGAGGACCGCCCCGAAGTCGAAGATGATGTTTCTCGTCATATTCTTTTAGCGCAGAATTCTTACAAATATACCTATAAATTTTGTAACTTTGCTTTTATGAGAAGGATAATATTGACATTGGCGATGCTGGCTTTATGCACGACGGCATTCGCGCAGGCGCAGATAACGACGAAGAAAGAAAAAGTAAGCGACTTCATGGTAAGGACAATGAAGGTGGCCCTGACCGGCAACGATTTCATTGACAGCCCCTTCAAGGAGGCAGTAAAGAACACCTGGACGCTCTCCCCCTTCGAGTTCTGCACGATTGAGGATTTCAACAATATGATGGGGCGGGAGGATCTGTATTTCCTGGTCCCGACCAAGGTAAAATACAAGACGGAAGCCAGACCCGGCACGATGATGCTCACCCTCTACAAGGGCCGCTCCGGGGCGAAAGATGCCAGCAAGCTCGTGGAAGTGGCCAGCATACCTCTGTGCTCCGCCGAAAGTCCTTCCGGAAGGGAGGCCGCAATGATGCCCGGCATCATGGATGTCCTGCAGACCTATGTAGCCAAGTCATTGGCTTCCAGGTTCTCCCCGATTTCGTCCAGCGTCCGGAAAAAGCCTTCAGGATGCAAGGTACATTTTGCGGAGAGCGAAATATCGCCTGCCATAAGCCCAGAAACTGTCGCAAAACTCCGCGACAAGGGAGCATTGATTGAAAATGACGCAGTGGCTGACAGCGTATTCATTGAAGGAGAGGCAGGTACGGCTGTGAGCTATCTCATCAGCCCGGCATTCCCGGAAAAGGGTTCCGTATGCTGGAAAATGATTATCAATTCCAGGACCCACGAACTCCATTATCTCAAGAAGGAAGTTCTGAAAAACGAGAACCCGGGCTTCTCCAAGGGTGAGGTCTCCAAATTCAAATGATAGCACAATGATTTCAGGGACAACAAGTTGCGGAATAAAATACGCCGTAAGGAGAAGCGGTTCGGCCGTAGCCTACTGCTCTCTCAGCATCAGTGCGGGAACCAGGTATGAGGACGGTTTCAGCAGCGGCATCGCGCATTTCACCGAGCATACTCTCTTCAAGGGGACAAGCCGGAAAAGTGCATCCGTAATCAATTCCTATCTGGACAGGCTGGGCGGAGAACTGAACGCATACACTACCAAGGAGGAAATCGTGCTGCACGCCACCGTGCTCAAGGAAGATCTCAGGAAGGCCGGTTCTCTCCTTATGGAGCTGGCCACCGAAGCAAGATTTCCGGAGGAGGAAATCGACACGGAGAAAGGAGTGGTAATCGACGAGATAAAATCCTACAAGGACAGCCCTTCGGATGATGTCTATGACCGTTTCGAGGAAATGCTTTTCCGGGGTCATGCTCTTTCAATGCCTATTCTGGGTACTCCGGAGTCGGTCAGGGCCATCACTTCCGACGAGTTGCGCCGCTTCGTCAGGGAGAAGTTCAGGCCGGAAAGGATGGCATTCTCCATAGTCGCCGACATTGACGAGAAGAAGATGGAGACCCTGGTCCTCAGGCTTGCGGAAAAGTTCTTCCCGGATGCCCCAGCATTGCATTCAGGCGATGTCAGGATACCGGAGAAAGCGAGGCTGGCCAATGTTTTCGACGAGACCATTGTACGGAAAAATCACGAGGCCAATGCCGTATTCGGAGGAATCGCCCCTTCGCTCTACGACGAGAAAGAGAGGATGGCAGCCATCCTGCTGTCCAACATTCTCGGAGGTCCCGCTTCCAACTCGGTGCTCAACAGCGTTTTACGGGAAAAACACGGCTGGGTGTACGGCGTGGAAAGCTCATATACGCAATATTCCGACACGGGGATAATGGCGATTTGCCTTGGCTGTGAAAAGGACAATCTGGACCGCTGCCTCGCCGCCGTGAAGAAGGAAATCGTGAGAATGCAGGCTATCAACCTGTCGGACAGGGCCTTGGCGGCAGCGAAGAAACAACTTCTCGGCCAGTTGGCCATAAGTTCCGACAATGGAGAGGCGCAATGCCTGAGTATGGGCAAGAGCCTGCTGGCCTACGGGCGAATCCAGCCAAGGGAGGAAACCGTAAGGCAGATTGAGGCCGTGACTGCAGAGGAAATCCGCATGGCAGCCTGCTCGATTTTCCCTCACGGAAGCACCAGCAGACTGATAATGATATAGTTATGGAATCGGCTCAGGACAAATATCTCGACCTGCATTGTTCTTTCAGGAATGATGCCCTTGACTGGCTCGAAAGGCAGACCAATATCAGGACCAACTATCCGAGGATGCTTTCAGGCAGGGTCCAGGGGGCCTTTCTCTATATGCTTGCGCAGATGATAAAGCCGTCCAATGTGCTGGAAATCGGCACTTTCACAGGCTATTCCACCATCTGCATGGCACTCGGTCTTCCGGAAGGAGGGCATATCGACAGCCTTGAGGTCAATGATGAACTTCAGGACCTGATTGAGGAGGGGTTTGAAAGGGCCGGGGTGTCTGACAGGATATCCCTGCATATCTGCGATGCAGTCCAGCATCTCAGGGAGGCCTGCGAGGCCGGGAGAAAAGATGAATACGACCTGATATTCATTGATGCCAACAAGAGGGAATATCCTGATTATTATGAGTTTGCATTGACATTGACCCGAAGCGGGGGCTTCATTGTCGCGGACGATGTCCTCTGGGACGGGAAGGTTTATGCGGAGAATGTCCCGGGCGACAGGCAGACCCAGGGAATTGTGCGGTTCAATGACCTGACAGCCGGGGACGAGAGGGTGGAAACTGTGATTCTGCCGGTAAGGCACGGTCTCTCGATTGTCAGGAAGAAATAAGGAAAGGTTATGGCTACAGCTGTGATTGTGGGGAACGGACAGTTCCCGAAAAAGGAATATCCTCTCTATCTTCTGGAGAGCGCGGACTATGTCGTATGCTGCGACGGGGCCCTGGACACGTATCTGAGGCATTATCGGAACAAGCCGTTACGCCGTCCGGACGTGGTCATCGGGGATATGGATTCGCTTTCGGGGAAGACGGCGGAGATGTTCCATGACATTGCCGTGAAGATTGAGGAGCAGGAGACCAATGACCAGAGCAAGGCCTTCCACTATATCCTGGAGCATTTTCCGGACGTGGACACGGTTCACATTCTCGGGGCTACAGGCAAGCGGGAGGACCACACCATCGGGAATCTTTCGCTGCTGATGGAGTATGCCAGGGAGATGAGCGGCGGAGTCTCCGGGGGCAATGCCGCCGGGGCAGGCCGGCAGGTGGAGGTGGACATCGTATCGGACTGGTCCACGGCATTCGCAGTGACGGATTCGTGCGACCTCAGCGTTGGCGAAGGCCGGAGCATATCCATCATCTGTCCTGACAACTCATTGAAAATCAAGTCCAAAGGTCTGGTATGGCCTACGGACAATGTGGTTTTTGACAACCTGTGGAAGGCAACATTGAACCGGGCGGCAACAGACTGCGTCCGTCTGGAATTCAGCCACCCTTCCATTGCATTGATAATTTTGAACTAATTCATATACGCAATATGCTACGTAAGATCAGAATCATTCTGGCGGCGATTGTCTTCATCCTTTGCGCCGCCCTGTTTCTGGATGGCTCCGGAACCGTTTCCACTTGGTTCGGATGGGTAGCCAAAATCCAGTTCCTCCCGGCCCTGCTGGCCCTCAACCTGGCCGTAGTCATTGTCCTGATTGTCCTGACATTGATTTTCGGAAGGGTCTATTGCTCGGTCATCTGCCCTTTGGGAATAATGCAGGACGGCATCTCCCATCTCAGCGCAATGCGTAAGGGCAAGAAGGCGAGGTTCCGCTGGTCCCCTGAGGTCAAATGGTTGAGATACAGCATTTTGGCATTGTTCATCATTGCCCTTGTAGCAGGTCTTACATCCGTTGCGGCATTGCTGGCACCTTACAGCGCATTCGGCCGCATTGCCACGACTCTGGTCAGGCCCGCCCTTCCGACAGCCATCATTGCCGGAGTGACCCTCCTGGTGGTCGGCATCCTGGCATGGCTGGGCGGCAGGACATATTGCAATACCATCTGCCCGGTGGGAACCATCTTGAGTATTTTCTCGAGATTCTCCCTCCTGAGGCCGGTCATCGACGCTTCTAAATGCCGGGACTGCCACGCCTGCGAGCATAAATGCAAGGCTTCCTGCATCAACATTGACAAGCACGAGATTGACTATAGCCGCTGCGTGGACTGCTTCGACTGCATTGACTCATGCAAGTTCGGGGCGCTGAAATACAGGAGGGCGTGGGGCAAGGGCGTTCAGGACAATGCTGCCTGCGCCCCGGAAGTTCCAGAGGCGGGGAACAATGCTGCCGCCGGAAACCATGACGCAGGCCGCCGTGCCTTCATTTCGTCATCGGTAATCGCAGCGACGGCTGTGGCTCTCAAGGCCCAGGAGAAGAAGGTGGACGGAGGATATGCCGCCGTGACCGCCAAGAAAGCCCCGGAAAGGACCAACCCTATCGTTCCGTTCGGAGCCGTGAGCCTCAAGCATTTCCACCAGCATTGCACCGGATGCCAGCTCTGCGTATCCCAATGTCCGAACGATGTCCTGAGGCCTTCCACCTCGCTTGACAGGCTGATGCAGCCGGAGATGTCGTACGAGAACGGGTGGTGCCGTCCTGAATGCACGAAATGCTCCGAGGTATGCCCTGCAGGTGCAATTCTGGAAATCACCCCGGAGGAGAAGACTGCGATTCACGTCGGAGTGGCCAGCGTTGACCTGGACCTCTGCGTTGTGAACCGGGACAATGTAAGCTGCGGCAACTGCGCAAGACATTGCCCTGCCGGGGCGATAAAGATGGTCAGGAAGAACCCGGATGACGAGAACTCACTCCGCATCCCGACCGTCCTTGAAGACAGGTGCATTGGCTGCGGAGCCTGCGAATTCCTTTGTCCGTCAAGGCCTTACAGTGCCATCCACGTTAACGGACGCATTGACCACGTTGATAATAGATAAGATTATGGGCAACAATATAAACAGAAGAGATTTTCTCAAGGCGACCGGAGCCGGAATCGTCGGAGCTACGGGCCTTGGTTCACTGGCAGGCTGCGGAAACGGGCCGGCGAAGGACAATGCTGAAGGCAGCGGGCAGATGGAATACCGCATAGCCCCGGACGGAGGCAAGGTTTCCCTGCTCGGCTACGGCTGCATGCGCTGGCCGATGGTGAAGAACGACGAGGGCAAGGATGTCATCGACCAGGAGGCCGTGAACGAGATGGTGGACTACGCCTACTCCCATGGAGTGAACTATTACGACACCTCCCCGGCCTATCTCCAGGGCCAGTCGGAGGCTGCCGCCGGCACTGCATTGAGCCGCTATCCTCGTGATACATACTACATTGCGACAAAAATGTCGAATTTCAATGTATGGACCAGGGAGGCTTCGCTGAAGATTTACCACGATTCGATGGAGCAGCTCCGGACCGACTATTTCGACTACTATCTCCTGCACGCCATAGGCAATGGCGGCGTGAAAGCGTTCGAGGACCGCTATGTCAACAACGGGATGATGGATTTCATGCTGAAGGAGCGCGAGGCCGGCCGCATCAGGCATCTGGGATTCTCCTTCCACGGAAGGCAGGACGCATTCGACCACTTCCTCTCCCTCCACGACAAATATCACTGGGACTTCGTGCAGATTGAGATGAACTATCTCGACTGGGAGCACGCCAAGGTTCCGCGCAATGTCAATGCTGACTATCTCTACGAGGAACTTGACAAGAGGGAGCTGCCGATAGTGGTGATGGAGCCGCTTCTTGGAGGCCGCCTGGCCTCTGTGCCTGAGCGACTTGCGGAGATGATGAAGGAGAGGGAACCGGAGAAGTCAATCGCCTCCTGGGCATTCAGGTTCTGCGGTTCTTACCCGAGAATCCTGACTGTCCTGAGCGGCATGTCGTCAATGGACCCGCTGATCGAGAATGTGGAGACTTACAGTCATTTCCAGCCGCTTACGGATGAGGAGAAGGACTTCCTCAAGGTCATCGCAGGCCTGATGGCGGATTACCCTACCGTAGGCTGCACAGACTGCAAGTACTGCATGCCTTGCCCTTACGGCATTGACATCCCGGATATCTTCAAGCATTACAACACCCACGTGAACGAGGGTACGATTGCCCAGAATTCCGAGCAGCTCGGTTTCGCGAAACTGAGAAGGAACTACCTCCTGTCCTATGACAAGGCCATCGAGACCGTCCGCCAGGCAGACCACTGCATAGGCTGCGGCCAATGCGAACCTCATTGCCCCCAGAGCATCCAGATTCCGCACGAACTCCACAGAATCGCCGCTTATATCGAAAAACTCAAGCGGGGAACGTTGTAATATAAAGATTTTTTGTATATTTGCACTCCGTTTCCGCTGGAACGGAGTTTTTGGAGAGATGCTCGAGTGGCTTAAGAGGCACGCCTGGAAAGCGTGTATACCCCAAAAGGGTATCGGGAGTTCGAATCTCCCTCTCTCCGCAAAGTAAAGATTATCAAAGAGTTCGCATCGCACAAGCGATGCGATTTTTTGTTGCCGTCCGCCGCCGTCAAGAGCTAGCTCTTGTAAGGCGACGGACGGCAACAAAAAAAAGCGGCCCCAAGGCCGCGCAACTCTTTGATAATCTTTACTTTGCAAGGGCCCCTCCGGCAAGGAGCCAGAGATGTGGCGCACAAAGTGCGGCAAATCTCCATAAATGCTCCGGCAAGGAGCAGGAGATGAGCGAAGGGGCAAAGCCCCTGAGCAAATCTCCCCAACCCTCCTCTTATTGCACACGCAAAGAGTTAATATTCAACAACTTACAAACAAACATACAAATAAGAGATTTTTTTATGCTTATTATGCATTATTCTCCGGAAGCAGAATCTGGTTGGAGCGTCCTGCACGAATAGCGAACAATCAGTTTATAATCTGCTTTATCTCGGAAAAAATTGCAGATAACGCAAATTATAACTATACGTCTCCGCATTCATACCAGCGTCTGTATATGGAGCGGCGACCGGTACAAACTTAACGAAGTAAGGGGCGGAAAATTGTAATTGTTCACAAAAAAGTGGTATCTTTACCACGAATTAGAAAACATTCGCTC
>JBJEBP010000108.1:0-12518 GCA_051870135.1 Candidatus Cryptobacteroides sp.
CCGCATCAGCAAGATAATCCTTGTCATACAGGAACTCATAGCCTTCGTCCGTCTCCATCAAGATTCCGGCTGACTTTCCTTGGAATTCAATTAATGCTTTACTCATCTAACCTTCTTTTGAGGGACCAGTTCATAACCGAATAGATCAAATACTTGGGCAACTTTGTCCATTCGGACCGTGGCCTTGCCCTGCTCTAATTCGCGCACGAAGTTCAGGCCAACACCGGACTTCATCGCCAAGTCCACTTGCGTAAGCCCATGCTCTTTCCGCAGGGATTTTAATTTTGAAGATATAATGTTACTGTTCATAATTACATTCGTTCGGATGCAAATATACGAAATTATTCTCAAATTACATCCGCTCTGATGTAATTGTTAAGATAAATTGTTGATTACATTCGATAGAATGTAGTCAGTTCTATTTATAGCCCGAAACTGTACCGGAGTCCGAACCTAAGGCTGAAATCAGTTGGCTTGTCAGTGTAGCTGGAGCGGACTTTCGCCCCGTTGTCGAAATGGTGGATAACTCCCGGTTCCACATAGGCTCCGAGGCTGCGGAGAATGTTGACCTGAACGCCGGCGGCTGCGTTGACAGACCATTGCAGGGGCTTTACTTTCAATGAGTTGTCAGTGGTGCGGAGATATTTCCCATCCTCGTACTCGTCGGTTTTTGTCCTGCCCCTCACACATTTCTCCATCTCGCCGCCCGCTGAGATATACAATGTGACATATCTCTTGTCCAGAAAATTGAAGCTTGCATTCACCGGGATACCTATATAATGCAATGTCTGGGTACCCTTGCTCCAGGTCTTGCCCTCTTCGCCCGTCTTCAGGTCCGATGTCAGGATCGAATAGTCCAGGCCGGTCTCAAAACCGAATCTGCCTATGTTGTATCTGGCAGCAAGACCGACTTTGACCGGAATCCTGTGAGTGTATTCGGTCTGCACTTCAGGCTGGTCGAAAGTGAGGGAACCGACTTTGTCCCTGAGCGCAGAGGATGTCAATGCTGTGTAGTAGTCATTGGACAGCAGTGGATTAGCTCCCATTGCCAATGCTGTAGGCCTGTTCAATGACCCTGCAGTCCTGCCGGATCCTGAGGCTCCGACCCCGACGGAGAATCCCTTTTTCCGCCTCGCAGTCTTTGGTTCTTCCCAATCTGTCCAGACAGCGGACTGTAAATTGCCATCCTCATATGTTTCCGTTGTATTCTGCGGGACCTCTTCCTCCATGGTCCCGGTGCCTTCACCCGTCTCCGTGATTCCGGCAACTTTCTCCGCCGCATCCACCTTTTCTGCGCCAATCTCCTTCCCTGCCGCAGATGCTTTCCCTATGACTACCTCCCTGTCCAATGCTGCCGCCTTCATTGTCCCGTGAGCCTTTGGATTCTCCAAAGCCATTGTCTCTTCGGCGACATTGACACTTTCCACATCGTTGAAAGCCAGTGTGTTGCCTTCATTGACGGGATTTTCGGCAACCGCCACGATATCAATATCTTCCCGCCTATCGACATTCTTCATTGCAATGAAAACTCCGGCAACAACTGCTGCAGCTGCGGCCATTGACGGTATCCAGACGGGTATCCTCCTCCTTCCGGCAATGCCTGTCCTTACCGCAATGCCCTTCCAAACCTCTTCTCCGGGCATCTCGGTATAATTGTCCATCTTGTCTTTAAGATGATTAGTCCAGTCCTTTGCCATATTCCTTGATTTTCTTTGCCAATAATTTCCTCGCCCTGTGAAACTGCGAAGCCGATGTGCTTTCGCTAATGCCGAGGGCCGCGGCGATTTCCTTGTGGGACATTTCCTCGAAAACGAAGAGGTTGAAGATTGTTCTGTAACCTTCTGGCAACTCCTCTATCATTTTCTGGAGAATGCTTGCAGGGATTGCCCCGATGTCAGTCTCTCCAGGTTCCTCCGTGACAATGTCCGGAAGGTTGTCCTTGTACTCCACCATTTCCCCGCCTTTCTTCTTCCTGAGATATTGCAGGGCCTCATTTACCGTTATTCTCGATATCCAGGCTTTCAATGAGCCGGGCCCCTTGTATTGGAACGAGTCCGCTTTTGAGAATATCTTCACGAAACTGTCCTGCAGGATGTCGCTTGCAATATCCCTGTCAGGAACATATCTCAAACAAAGGGCGAAGAGGTATCCGGACCATTCGTCATACAGCTCTTTCATTGCCGTATGGCTGCCTTTCCTGATACCTTCCGCAATTCTTTTCTCTTTGTCTTGCTGAAATAATCTCATCTGCGTCAGAATCTGCAGGTCGGGGCCTGCAATTCCAGTGCCTAACCTTTATTCTGCAGCTGATTCGTCTCCCGGTCTGGTCTTGTAGTCAAACTCGACGGTCTTTGTTCCGCTGTTTGACATATACCTCACCTTCAGTTTGACAGTCTCGCCCTTCGTGTCAGGCAGTGATGAAAGCCTGAATGAAACGTATCCGTCAGCTACCACCTCAGGGATGTCACCGCAGTCGTCGTGCCTGAACTCCACGAGATAAGGGTCATCGGCATCCACTCCGGTAATGAGGTTGACACGGTGCTTGATGTTGCCATACCTGCTCCACGCTGCCCTGAACTGGAGGGAGAGATAGCCGTCCTCGCATACTGTCCATCCTTTGACCAGTTCAACCGGGTCCTCACCGAACTCCGCCTTGTCATCTTCTGCCGAGCCCTTGGTCTCCTCCGTCATCTTTGTCAATGTCGGACGGATCCAGTTCGCATTGCACTCAATAACGGATCCCCAAGGCTTTTCCGGGAAATCGAAATTGGCGAATGCCCTTGTCTCCTCGTCGAACTTGAAATCCTCCGGATTGGTCAGGCTGATGACGGTGCTGTCGTCCAGCTGGATATAGAAGGAGTCTCCGTCCGGCTTGATGGTCACGAGCGCATTCGGGTAGAGAACGTCATAGTTGAAGTCGTCGTCCTTGTTGCAGGACTGGAACGAGAATGCTGCAATGAATGCTGCAGCTGCAATGATAAACTTCTTCATATTGTCGTGATTTTTATGTTTTCCGCAATCATAAATGCGGCATCACTGAAATCTTGCATCATTATTTGCAATTATTTCCGGAAATGTGGCCTGCAAGTTGCGGGATTAGGATTATTTTCCGAAAAATGCTAAATTTACATTTTATTTTGAATGAAAATATCGTTGGTATGAACAGAAACATATTGAAGAGTGTCCTTGCCATCGCCCTGGCCCTTTCAGTGCAGTCAGCCACAGCCGCTGACCGGAATCCGGTTTACAGGCAGGCGAGGAATTATTATGAGAAGGGAATGTATGCGCGCGCGAGGGCTTTGTTCTCCGAAATTTCGGAGCAGGACCCTGTGGCCGGGGGATTTGCGGTTTTGTGCGCCGAGAGGATGAAAGTTCCCGGTTATGAGACAGAAATGCAGAGGTTCCTTTCAATGTATCCTTACTCAGGCCTTACGACAGAAATCAAATACAGGCACGCCCTGAATCTCTTCGATGATGGGAATTATTACGAGGCTGCAGGCACTTTTGCCAATATATCCGTACGTGACCTGAATCGTTCCGACCTTGCCGAGTACACCTTCAAGAATGCCTATTCCCGTTTCAAGACAGGGGACTATGACGAGGCCCTCAAGGGATTCATGAAGGTGACCAGGATGAATGCCAATGACTACAAGGCTCCGGCATCCTATTCCGCAGGCTACATCCTGTACGGAAGGGAGGATTTCAACGGGGCTATCGAACTTTTCAAGGAGTCGGCCAAGGACCCGAGGTTCGCAGACGAATCCGCCTTCTACATATTGGAATGCCGGTTCATGAACAAGGATTACAAATATGTGCTCGAGAACGGTGAGGCTCTTTATGCGAAGATTCCGGAGGAACGCCGGCCGCATCTGGCCAGAATTATATCCGAGACCTATCTGGTTTCCGGAAACACAGCCAAGGCCAAGGAGTACTATGACAGGACCAATATTTCCTCCGGCAATGACAGGAAGGATTATTTCTATGCAGGGTCCCTGCTCTACGCCGTCCAGGACTACAAGGGAGCGGTCGAGAATTATTCCAGGATGACTGCCAGGACCGACTCCATCGGCCAGATTGCCAATTACCAGATGGGCTACAGCTACATCCAGATAAAGAACAAGGTTGCCGCTATGCAGGCCTTCAAGGATGCCGCATCCCAGAATCACGACCAGGATATTGCCGAGGACGCTTTCTTCAATTACGCCAAGCTGGCATTCGACCTGAACAATGATCCATCAGGTTTCAAGAGCTACATTGACAAGTATTCAGACAGGAAGAGGGGAGACAAGATTTACAGCTATATGGCTCTTGCCGCATTGATAAACAGGGATTACGCCGCTGCTGTCGATGCATACGACAAGATTGACGAACTGGATGAGGACATGAAGCGCAACTATATGAAAGCCAATTACCTGAGGGCCGAGCAGCTCATATCTTCCGGTTCCTACAGGAATGCTGTTCCTTGCCTCAAGACTGCGGCTTACTATGCTGACAGGAATTCCTCCCTCAACCAGCTTTCCCGCTACTGGCTCGCCGAGTCCTATTACAGGAGCGACTCCTTTGCCGAGGCCTCCGACATTTACAGGAGCCTGTACAATGTGTCCGCTCTGGACGGAAGAAAGGAAGGCGGCCTCCTCCCATACGACGTTGCCTATTGCTATTTCAAGACTGAGGATTACGCCTCTGCGACAAGATGGTTTGACATTTACCTGCAGTCCGGTGACAGGACGGAGAGAAGGGACGCGCTAATCAGGAAGGGTGACTGCGCATTCATAACCAAGGCATACAAGGATGCCATTCCGTCATACGAGAGCGCAATCAGGGAGAATGGCGGCGCCAATGATCTCTATCCATATTATCAGGCAGGCCTGGCCTATGCCCTGACAAACAATGTGAATGGTGAAATCAAGCTGCTTTCCGGGGTGATGGACGCATCCCCGTCCGCAGGCTTCTGGTGCGAGTCAGTATATGAACTCGGAAGGGCCTATATGTCAGCTGAACGCAATGCAGAGGCTTCCGACTGTTTCAGCAAGATTGTAAAATCGGGACGTGACACGACATATCAGGCAAAGGCCCTCATCGGCCTTGGAATGATTTCCGCAAATGAGTCCCAGTACGATGAGGCCCTGGGCTATTACAAGCAGGTTGTAGCCCGGATGCCTTCTTCGGAGTACTCCAAGGATGCACTCAGGGCAATTGAATCCATTTACCAGACAAAGCGCTCCCCGGAGGAGTATTACGCATATCTCAAGACAGTTGCGGACGGTGCCGTTGTTGCCGGGGACAAGGAGTCGATGTTCTTCAATGCATCCGAGCAGATTTTCCTCGCGGAGAACTACCAGAAGGCCCTGGTATCCCTCCAGGCCTATATGGACGAGTATCCTGAGGGTGCGAATATAAGTCTTGCCCAGTTCTACATGGCCGAGAGCTACAAGAATCTCGGGAAGAAGGAACAGGCCTGTGACTGGTACCGGAAGGTGATTGAAAGGGGAGAGGGCTCATTCGTGGAGCTTTCAGCCCTTAACTTCGCGAACCTCTCATACGGAATGGAGCGCTACGAGGATGCATATTCCGGCTACAAGGCCCTCAGGGACAATGCCAGGATCGAGAACAACAAGCATACTGCCATTCTCGGTATGATGAATTCCGCATACGCATCCAAGGATTACCAGACGGCAGTCAAGGATGCCGCAGCAGTTGAGGCCGACCTTGCATCCGACAAGGATGACAAACGCCGCGCCCAATATGTGGAGGCCAAGTCCCGCCTGGCGATGAGTGACAGGACCGCAGCCTTCGATATTTTCAGGAAACTGGCTTCTGAAAGTTCTACTCCGGAAGGTGCCGAGGCCGCATATCTTGTTATTCAGGACTGCTTCGACAAGGGTGATTTCGCAGGGGTGGAAAACAAGGTCTATGCATTCTCGGATTCCGGTACCGGCCAGACCTACTGGCTCGCCAAGGCTTTCATTCTTCTCGGCGACTCCTTTGCCGAAAGGGGAGAGATGAAACAGGCCAAGGCTACATTCGAGAGCGTCAGGGACGGCTATACTCCTGAAGGAAAAGATGATGACGTCCTCGACAATGTCAGGATGAGGCTCGACAAACTTGCTACAATGTCAGAATAATCAATATGAAAATGAAAATACAGCATACTATCTCTGTTCTGGCCCTTGCATCCATTTGCGCAGGGCTGTCTGCCCAGAATCTCAACCCGACGGTATCGGTCAGCCGTGAATATGAGGGCAAGTTGATGGAAGTCAGCAAGCCTTCAGTGAAGATGGCCGTTCCGGACAGCCTCACGGAGTTCAATCTCAAGTTCGACTATTCCGTGTTCGAGAATCCGTACAAGGGCTCGTACGACTTCAAGCCTTACAATATGGATATGCGTCCGGATGCCGAGCCGTATTCCGGCCGTAAGTTTTACCTCAAGGCCGGTGCAGGATGGCAGCTCCGTCCTGAGTTCGACCTTGTCTGGGAGCCTTCTATCGGAAAGCGTTTCAAAATGGATGTATATGCCACACATCATTCATTCATAGGCAATTACAAGGAGATATCATACGACGGGAAAAACCTTGGAAAGACGGATGGGAAGTGGAAGGGCTACAATATGGATACCCGGGCGGGAGTCAGGGGTCGTGCCGATTTCAACAATGCCGACCTTGACTTCAACATCGGATATATCGGACTTCATACCAAGGACTTCCTTTCCGCCAACGGCTACAATGCCGCCGATTTGCATTTCCGTGTGAATTCCGACAATCCGTCCGGCACCCATTTTTATTATGATGCAGCCCTCGATTTCAGATACGGAGTGCAGGGACTCGGGGAACTTGAGGAACTCCAGGCTGCCCAGGCCAGCGCATTGAGAACCAATGACATTGATTTCAGGGGGACCTTCGGAACAGTCGTGAGGGGTCACAGCCATTTCCTCATTGACCTCGGTATCGGCGTATCAGCCTATTCCGCATTGTTCGAGGAGACGGACGCAATATTCTCCATTACTCCCAAATACGTGTACCGCAGGGGTATAGCCAATATAACCGTCGGGGCTGAAGTTGCGTTGAAGAAGAGTTCCAAGGACAGTTTCCAGGAGTTTGAGCTTCATAAGGCAAAGGGCCAGATTATCTATCCGGACGTTCATGTGAACCTTGCCATTGTCAGGGATTATCTCAATTTCCAGGCATTCGCTACGGGCGGGATTGACCGCAATACCTATTCATCATTGAAGGAGACCAACCATTTCTTCAACCCGTACTACGGGCGAAGCCATTCCACCCTGTTGGACAATACCATTGAGAAGTTCAATGTCGGGGGCGGCTTCAACGGCAATATAGCCGGCAGGTTCCTCTACGATGTAAAGCTTGGCTATGCCAGGTACAATAATGCCATTGTCGATGCTTTGCAGCTGGTTTATGCTGATACTGAGTTGCTTACAGTCCTTCCTGGCATTGACTACAGGGATTATGGGGCATTCTGTACGGATTTGAGGTTCGGCTGGGAGTCGCGTTCAGTTTCCGTGGATTCACATTTCAGGATTATGACTACCGACATTGACGAGGATGAGGCAAGATGCTTCGAGCCAGCATTCTTCAGCGGGGATTTCAGGGCAATGTATAATTACAGGCGCAGGGTATATGCCGGGATTACTGCCGACTTTGCCTCGCGCCGACGCGGTCACACCGTGAGTTACAATACCTTGGGCAGCCAGATGACCTCCCATCTCGCCTACATCCCGCTTTATGTCAATCTCGGGGTTGAGGCTGAGTATGCGATTACCAGGAAGTTCTCTGTCTGGCTGAGGGGTGACAATCTCCTCAATATGAATGTGCAGAGATTCCCTTGCTACAATGCGGGAGGGATCGGGGTCACTGCCGGAATCATCTTGAATCTTTAATTGTCATCCCAACTTGTCATCTCGACCAAGCGAAGCGGTTCCTTTTGTCATCTCGACCAAGCGAAGCGCGTGGAGAGATCTTTCGACACAGCGGGAGTTACGGAATTCTCTCCGCCGCAATGATAAAGTTACGGGTCCCCTCGGGCCCGTTTTCTTTTGCATTGAAGTCAACCCTGAAGCCGAAGATGTGGGTTTTCCCGCCTGACTTTGAGCGGAGTCTTGATCGGAGTCCATCGCTGGTCATCTTGATGTTCCTGGCAGACACGTCGCTGTCCGGGTATTTTTTTCCGAAAAGGGCTATGCTTCTCTTGTTCAATGGGGATATTTCATTGATTCTGAATAGTTTGCCGAAATGCAGGATTTTATCTCCGGCCTCCGGTTCACGGTCCGTGAGATAGAGATGCGTATGCTCCGCTGCCTTGACTAGGCGGCTTGGACTATGGCATATCGCATTGAAGGCCCCAGCCTTGGCCAAAGCTTTTCCCGGTTCGAAAATGTATTTCATTTTCATCATGTCCTCCCCGGAAGCAGGAAAGGTGGGATTTATCGGGGAATCGTTCGTCAACTCGCTGATATCCAACGCATTGCCGTCCCGGAAAACAATGAGGCCAGGGCTGCCGTCCCAGTCATTGTCACAGAGAATCAGGAGTTCCTTGCATTCCCCTCCGGACTCCACGCAATGTATTTCCCTGACCTTTGTTCCGGCATTCTCCAGGCGGCTGACTACCATTGTGATATCTGCCATCGGGGATAGCTTGACAAGAATTTTTCCGCAGCAACCGGTCATCCGTCCCATCAGGCCGATTATGTCCGGACTGCATTCCTCTATAAGGAAGACCTTGCTTCCGGTATTGCTCCGCCTTGCAGGGTCTATGAAAATGATGTCGGGGGAGAAAGCCTCCAGTTCGTCCCAGATTGGAGAGTCCTCGCAGGCAATGTGATTGATGACTTTGACATTGTCCCTGCCGAGTAGGCTGAAATTCCGTCTTGCCGCCTCTGCCCGTTCTGTTGACATTTCATTGTAAAGGACTGAACTGCATAACTTTGCGAATGCCGCACTGTCCACCCCGAGGCCACCCGTAAGGTCAGCGAGCCTGCATTGGCCGAGAATGCGGCTGACAATGGATGCCTTGTATGAGGCGGTTTCCGAGGATGAACATTGTTCCGCTGCCAGCCTGTCAGGGTATTCTATTCCGGGTACGGCATACCATTCAGGGAGTTTGGCCTTGAGCCTCTTCCTGCATTCTATTGCCGTCACGGCCTTGTCAATGTCAATCCCCGGCCATTTCCCCCTGGAAAGCAGGAGTCTCGCAGTGTCGTCCGCCTCGTGTTCAAGTATGAAATCTGTCAGGTCCATCCCCGTTAAAAATCTTAATCAAATTCATTTCCAAAAGTAGATAATATTACGTATTTTTGCAAGACGGACAATAACCACCAAGACTTTGACAAACCAAGATAAACTTGATACACTATGGCAAAAGATTTTAGAGACGTGGCCCAGAGCTGGCTCAACGGGGACTTTGATCCCGAGACAAAAGGAAAGATCATCGAGTTGCGGAACAATGACCCTGCGGGGTTCGAAGATGCGTTCTACCGCAATCTTGAGTTCGGTACCGGCGGTCTGAGAGGTATAATGGGAGTTGGTACCAACAGAATGAACAAATATACTGTAGGTATGGCCACGCAGGGTCTTGCCGAGTATATCAAGGCTCACGCTGCCGACTGTGTGGATGCTTGCGGCGAACCGATTGACCCTGAGGATATCAGAGTCTGCATCTCCTACGACAGCAGGAACAACAGCAAGCTTTTCGCAAAGATTACCGCGGACGTATTCAGCGCCAACGGAATGCACGTATTCCTTTTCGAGAATATCAGGCCTACACCTGAACTCAGCTACGCCATCAGGCTCAAGAAGGCCATCGCCGGCGTCATGGTGACTGCCTCCCACAACCCAAAGGAGTACAATGGATACAAGGTGTTCTGGTCCGACGGTGCACAGATTACCTCTCCTGTTGACAAGGATATCGTTGCCGAGGTTGCCAAGATTACCGATCCTTCACAGGTTCGCTTCACTCCTGGTGAAAAATGCGGAAGCGTCGAGCTTATGGGCAAGGAGGTGGATGACCAGTATCTCAATGATATTCTTTCACTTATGCTTTCTCCGGAGTCCTGCGCACGCCATCCTGAACTGAAGCTTGTCTATACTCCGCTTCACGGCTGCGGCGTACGTCTCGTTCCGGAGTGCCTCCACAGGATCGGCTTCGAGAACGTATATCACGTTACGGAGCAGGATGTAAGTGACGGCGATTTCCCTACAGTCCAGTCTCCTAACCCTGAGGAGCCGGCTGCGATGAAGATGGCCCTCGAGGTGGCTGACAGGGAGGGTGCGGACATTGTTCTCGCCACCGACCCTGATGCTGACAGGATGGGTATTGCCGTAAGGGACAATGACGGCAGGATGGTCCAGTTCAATGGTAACCAGACCGGAGCCCTTCTTACCTATTACATCCTCACCCGCTGGAAAGAGCTCGGCAAGCTCAATGAGGGTACATACGTGGTCAAGACCATTGTTACCTCGGAGCTAATCCGCGACATCGCAGAGAGCTTCGGCGTGAAGGTTTACAATGTCCTCACAGGCTTCAAATACATTGCCGAGATTGTCCGTGCCAACGAGAAGAGCGGAGAGTTCATCTGCGGCGGAGAGGAGAGCTACGGTTTCAATGTAGGCCAGTTCGTCCGTGACAAGGATGCACAGATAGCCTGCTCAATGGTGGCTGAATGTGCTGCCTGGGCATTGGACAAGGGCCTGACCCTCTACCAGCTTATGCAGAAGATTTATTCCGAGTACGGATACCGGAAGGAGGGTCTTACTTCTCTTGTACGCAAGGGCAAGTCTGGCGCCGAGGAGATTCAGCAGATTATGGCCGATATGAGGCAGAACCCTCCAAAGGACCTTATCGGTTCTCCTGTTGTGAAGGTTGTGGACTATCTCAAGACTGATGAGACAGGTCTTCCATCATCCAATGTGCTCCAGTTCTTCGACGAGGCCGGTGACGTGGTTTCCGTACGTCCTTCCGGTACAGAGCCTAAGATAAAGTTCTATTTTGGAGCCAAGGGAGACGACGCCGATGCCAAGATCGGAAGGCTCAAGGAGCAGTTTATCAAATAATTGCGGATGGTAAACGTAGCTGTTTTAGTTTCCGGGAGCGGTACCAACTGCGAGTCTGTTATCCGGCATTTCGCAGGCTCGGACAAGGTGAAGATATCTGTCGTGATAAGCAACAGGGCGGATGCCTACGCTTTGGTACGTGCTGCAAATCACGGCATACCTTCTCTTGTGATGTCTCGCAAGGATTTTCTCGACAAGGAGAAACTGATGCCTGTGATGAAGGAGTTCGGCATTGATTTCATTGTCCTGGCGGGATTCCTGGTGGTGGTGCCTGAATTCCTGATTGATGCCTATCCGCGCAGGATAATCAATCTCCACCCGGCCCTGCTTCCGAAGTTCGGAGGCATCGGGATGTACGGCCATCACGTTCACGAGGCTGTCAAGGCTGCCGGGGAGACTGAGACCGGCATGACTGTCCACTATGTCAGCAATGAGGTTGACGGTGGGGAAATCATAGCGCAGTTCTCCACTCCTCTGTCTCCGGATGACACTCCGGATGACATTGCCGCCAAGGAGCACGTCCTGGAGATGGAACATTTCGCCAATGTCGTTGACGAGGTCATTTCCCGGACCTTCCCGGCCTGACCTTGCTGCCATCCCGGCACTTCGTCATCCCCGCTTGACAACGCCGTCATCCCGGCTTGACCGGGAATCTGGCCCATAACAATCACTTTAGAAGAAGCCGACCCAAAAGGGTCGGTTTCTTTCATATTATAGAGTGGTATGTAGTTGTCGGAGGGCTCCGCCAGAGTTCCGCTTCAATCCGGGAAAACAGGAACGCACCTTCCTGTATTTCCCTGATTTTGGTTGACTCGATTGCATTCTGAATGCGAGAACTCTCCACGATAAGACGCCTAACCGTGGAAGACCCCGCAATCTGGCATTGAGACTTCCGTGAATCTGGCATTAAGCCTTCCTTGATGTGCGCCCTTGACGTAGAAGGCATTTTAGAAGACAAAACGGCCGAGAATCCCTGTATTTCTCGGCCGTTTTACATCACCTGCCGAAGAATGGCAAGGTATCATCTGCGCGTTCTTTTGCAATCTGCGAACGCCATCGTTCAGACACCTACTTGAAACTGCCGCATCCCCACCCCGTTGCCGACGGGATGATGCTGTGGAGTTAGACTGTGATGAAGCAATAAGCAAAGTGTCGCAGAGTCCCTATACTAATTGCGTATAATCAATTAGTTTTTACAACAATTTTAAGAAATAGTTAAAATTAAGTGTGGTGTAGTGTGGTATTATTGAAAAAATTGCTATATTTGCATCGTAAGAGTAGTAAACCGTTTTTGAGGAACTATATAATTGATAACAAACTCTACGTGTAATATGCGGAAAATCAAATACTTGGCAATTTTGCTCGCTATATTCGCCACAACAGGTACCGATTTGACGGCGGGGGGAAAGAAGTCCCTGCCGCAGGAAATCCGTGTCGGGACATACAATCTCTGGC
>JBJEBP010000109.1:0-12463 GCA_051870135.1 Candidatus Cryptobacteroides sp.
TCGGTGAAATAGTCCGGTTAATAAGATGCAAGTTTATGCGAAAATGTTGCATGAAGCTGGTCCAAAAGCCTGTCATATCGAGCGAAGCACGCAGTGCGTAGTCGAGATATCTGTTGGTAATCAAATCTTTACGGAAGATCTCTCCACTCGCTTTGCTCGGTCGAGATGACAGAAAAGGAACTTTTGAGTCAGTCTCATTATTCCGCAAGGCCCAAAAATAATCATTTTCATTGACAATACATTGGCGATTGTCGGCATATCTTTTGAGGCTTGCGAGATAATTCATATATTTGCCATTCGGGTCTCTCAGTGAGTGACCGTATTATTGGAATCAAGTCAATGAAAAAGATATCGGCAGCGGCGGCCGTGACCGCCATCTCATTAATACTTTACGCTTCTTGCCCCGCGTTTGCGCAAAATGGCAGGAGTATCTTTGAAAATCAGTTGGTTGACGCAGTGTCCCTCTACGAGGAAGGACAATTTCAGGAAGCCGAGACCCTGCTCAGCGGCATCTGTACGGCTTCTCCGGAGAACGATGCGGCCTGGTATTACCGCGGGTTGACGAGAATCAAACTCAAGAATGCCGAAGGGGCCGAGGCTGACCTCAAGAAGGCTGTGTCCCTGGACAAGGGCAATTTCTGGTACCGCTATATGCTTGCCGGGCTTTACGGGATGACCGGAAGGACGGAACTGACCATTGATATGTACAAGGAACTGATGAAGGATTTTCCGAAGAAGACGGATCTCTATTACAGCCTTGCACAGATTTACATCAGCCAGAATGACTTGACGGAGGCGTTGAATACCATTGAGAAAATCGAGACCCAGTTCGGCAGCAATGACGGGACCGTGATGACGAAGTTCAATATTCTCCGCCGTCAGGACAAGGGCGAAGAAGCCTTCCGGGTACTGGATGAATACAGCAAGGAATACTCTTCCCCTCAGGTACTTACAGTGCTTGGAGACTATGCGATGGGGATGTATGACGACTCTACTGCATTGGCCCGTTATGATGCCGCGCTGGACATTGACAGGGATTACGCCCCGGCAATTCTGGGCAAGGCGGAGACATATAGGATGACGAGGAAGTACGTCGACTATTTTACTGCTCTTGATATGCTTACGGCCAATCCCCAGGTGCCGGCAGGAGCCAAGGCCGACTATCTCCAGGCTGTGTTCAGGCAGGCTGACAGGCAGTTCATCAATACTTTCAGGCCGCAGTTCGACACGACCATGAGCATTGCCGGAAGGGTGCATCCCAATGATACATCGATACTTGAGACTGCCGGACTCTATTATTTCTCTACCGGAAGGAAGGAAAAGTCGGCCGAGGCGTTCAGGTCAATGAAGGAGCTCAATCCGGACAGTCCTGTCCCTGCTGCTGAATACATCCGCATTCTCCTTTTCTGCGGAGAATGGGAAAAGGCTGTCGAGGAGAGCGAGGCTGCTTTCAAGAAATTTGACTATGAGCCTGGTTTTCTGGACTTTGCGAATACGGCCGAGTATCAGTTGAAGAATTACGACAAGATTGTTGAGAACTGTACCAGAATGCTGGTGGCGAGCCCCGGGGACAGTGCTGTCTTTGTGTCAAGCTGGAGCACAATCGGGGATATGAAGCATAAGCTCGGGGATGACAAGAATGCCTTCAAGGCGTACGACATCCTGTTGAAGCGGTATCCGGACTACGCACCTGCGCTCAACAACTATGCCTGGTTCCTCGCCGAGGACGGGAAGAAACTCAAGAAGGCATTGGCAATGAGCAAGAAGACCGTGGATGCCGAGCCGGACAATGTCACCTATCTCGACACGTACGGCTGGATTCTCTATCTGCTGGGCCGTCCGGCGGATGCCAAGCCAATTTTCAAGCACGCCATGATGTACGGAGGCAAGGAGAGTGCCACGATTCTCCGGCATTATGCAGTTGTGCTGGAGGCTCTTGGTGAGACAGATCTCGCCGCCGTTTACAGGAAGCAGGCCGAGGCCAAGGCCGGGGAGGAAGAAGAATGAGGAAAGTCATTTTCATATTGGTATTGTCGCTGCTTCTGCCGTTGAGGTCAATTGCCCAGGACACGAGGGCGCAGGAGAGCAGAAAGGCTGCGCTTGAACGTGAGATTGCATTGATAGACAGTCAGTTGAAGGATAATGCCAAGAAGAGGGACAATGCTTTGAATTCCCTGACCCTGATACGGAAGAAGGTTGCCGACAGGAAAGAGCTGCTGGCCGAGAGTGATAGGGAATTGAGTCGGATCAATGCTGCCGTCAAGTCGAAAAAGGCTGAGATTGACCGGATTCAGAGCCGTCTGGACACCCTTTCCGCCTATTATTCCAAACTGATTTCAAGCGCATACCGCAACAGGGACTCCCGCGTATGGTATATGTACATCCTTGCCAGCGACAATGTCGGCCAAGCCTTCAGGCGTATAGGCTATATGAGGAATCTATCCTCAAATCTCAACCGTCAGGGAGACAAAATCAAGGCTGCCAGGGAGGAACTCCAGAAGGAGACGGATTCCCTCATGGTGCTGAAGGGCGAGGCCCAGGCCATCAGGAATAGGAGAGCGGCCGACCTGGCCTCTCTTCAGTCAGAGGAGAAAGAGGCAGCTGCCCTTGTGTCAAATCTTCAGCGCAACAAGACCCGCTATCAGCAGCAGCTGGCAGCCAAGAAGAAGCAGGTGGATGCCCTGAACCGTGAAATTGAGAGGATTATAGCATCCGCAGTGGGCGGCAAGTCCGGGTCCAAGACCTCCAAGCCTGTTGACGTCAAGCTGGATGCCGAGTTTGCCAGGAATATGGGTAAGCTGCCTTGGCCGGCCGTGGGCCCTGTTGTGGACCATTTCGGCCAGCATTATCACCCTGTGTTCACCAAGGTCAAGCTCCCGTTCAACAACGGCATCAACATTGCCCTTGCCAAGGATACCGATATCAAGGCTGTATTCAATGGGGTAGTGAAGCAAATTGTCGTGATGCCGGGATACGGAAAATGCGTCCTTGTCCAGCACGGGAACTATTTTTCATTCTATTGCCGCCTGGGTACCGTCTCGGTCAAGGCCGGGGACAAGGTTTCCACGGGTGAGGTCATCGGCAGGATTGACACCATCGACAATATGACCCAGCTTCATTTCCAGATTTGGCAGGGTACCAAGCCTCAGAACCCGGAGCTCTGGCTCCGCTGATGAGGTATATTGTCATCCCGAGCGCAGCACTTGTGCGAAGTCGAGAGATCTCTCCACACCGGTCAAATCCCCCGGAATCGGTCTAGGAACCTGAACCCGGCGGCCTCAATGAGATGTTCCGGAGTGATGTCACCCGCCTGGCTGAAACCGCAGTTCACTGCTTCCAAATCCGCTATTGTCCTGGATATCTTCAGGATACGTCCGTAGGCACGGGCCGAGAATCCCATTGCTTCTGACATTCTCTGCATTATCTCCCGGCATTCCGGAGAGAGGTGGCAGAACCGCTCCATCATTGCATTGGTCATCTCCGCATTGACAAATACCTCCGTTCCGGCAAACCTCTCCATCTGGATGTTGCGCGCCGCCATTACTCTGGCAGCCACGTCCGCCGAGGATTCCTCACGGACCCGGTTTACCAGTTTCTCCGGGCTGACCATCTCCATATATAGCTGAATATCAATCCTGTCCATTATAGGGCCGGATAACCTGCTCATATATGATTGCCTTTGGGAAGGCGTGCAGGTGCAGCGGTCCCCTACTCCGTAATATCCGCAGGGACAGGGATTCGCAGCGGCCACAAGGGTGAATGAGGCCGGGTATTCTATCTTGGAACGGAGGCGGGAAATCACAACCTTCCTATCCTCAAGCGGGCCTCTGAGGGCCTCTGTCACGCTTTTTGGCATCTGGGCGAACTCGTCCAGGAACAATATTCCGTTGTGGGCCAGGGAGACCTCACCGGGCTGGATGTTGTCCCCGTTGCCCCCGCCGATGATGGCTGCCAGGGATGCGCTGTAATGCGGGGCCCGGAACGGTCTTTTCTTGACCAGTCCGCCGTCCAGGGCAGTGATTCCGGACACCGAATATATCTTGCTGGTGACGATGGCCTCTTCCTTCCGCAGGGGCGGCATTATCCCCACCATTGCCTTGGCCAGCGATGTTTTTCCGCAGCCCGGCGAGCCGACCATAATTACATTGTGGCCGCCCGCGGCCGCTATCTCGAGCCCTCTCTTGGCGGATTTCTGTCCAATGATTTCCGAGAAGTCCATATAGTCGTCCGACGGGCCTGCTGATATTGCCGCGGGGTGGAATCCCTTCTCGACCCTGAGTCCGGAGATGTCTTCCTTCTCCTCTAATATTCGCAGCACGTCAATGAGGTCCCTGGCCGCATACAGGCTGCCTGAGGACAGTTCTGCGGCCTCGTATGCTGATGCCGCCGGGAGAATGCAACCCTCGAATCCTGCCAGTGATGCATACTCGGCAATGGGAATGGCTCCAGGCACCGGCCTCAATGAGCCGTCCAGACCCAACTCTCCCATTATCAGGTATTTGCCAATGTCGGGAATGTCGCATTGACCCGAGGCAGCCAGTATTCCCACTGCAATGGGAAGGTCGTATCCGCTGCCGTTTTTCCGCACGTCGGCGGGGGCCAGGTTGATTACTATCTTTTTGCCGGGGACCTTGTATCCCAGGCTGTGAAGCGCCGTCATTATCCTGAGCAGACTCTCCTTCACGGCAATGTCGGCAAGGCCCACAAGGTGGATTCCAATGCCGTTGCTTATGTCCACCTCCACTGTCACCGGCACTGCCTGGATGCCGGAACATTTCGCACAATTGATGTTGATTAGCATAATTTTGAGAATTTTTCATAAATTTATGCCCGGATTCCGTCCGAAAAATTTAAAATTTAGAGTGGAAAATTTAAAATTCTTCCAAATGTGGCGTAATTCCCCAATATGGGGAGAAATCACCCGGCAGGAAGATAACAACGGAGGAGTATGACTACGAATATTTTCAGTTCAATAGGAAAGTACTGCATTTTCCTGCGTCAGGTGTTCCGCAAGCCTGACAGCCGGAAGATGATACGCAAGCAGGTAATCGAGGAGATTGACAGGCTGATTCTGTCGTCAATCATCATTGTCGGGGTCATTTCGCTGTTTATGGGAGGTGTCCTGGTCATCCAGACTGCCTCGAACATGTCCAACCCGATACTGGACAAGATGCTGATAGGCTATATGGTCCGGGAGAGCATGATATTGGAGTTCAGTTCGACGATGGTGGCATTGATTCTGGCGGGCAAGATGGGCTCCAGCATTGCCTCGGAGATAGGGAGCATGAGGATTACGCAGCAGCTGGACGCAATCGAGATGATGGGTATCAACAGCGCATCTTTCGTGGCCAGGCCGAAGATTATTGCCGCGACTCTGGTCAGCCCGCTGCTCTGCCTGATGAGTTTTGCTCTCGGCCTGGTGGGCGGAGGTCTTGTCACCTGGCTAACGGAAATCATTCCGTTCGTGAAGTATATGGATGGCCTGAGGTTCTGTTTTACAGGATTTTATGTGGTTTACAGCTGCATCAAGACCTCGGTGTTCTGCTTCATAATCTCCTCCGTGGCGGCCTATCACGGCTTCAATGCGAAGGACGGTTCCCTCGGAGTCGGCAAGTCCAGCACCAAGGCCATAGTCGCCGCCAGCATCCTTATCCTGATGTCTGACCTCATCATGACCCAGCTGATGCTGTACTGATATGAGAAAGCTGGGCGATGAAGATAAAGGAATGCTTGACAGCATTGAGAATGCGAGGAAGGATGGACTGTCATTCGCATTGTACGAATCCTCCATCTTCCTGCTGCTGTTTTGCTCTTTTGTCACTTTGCCGAAAGTTCTGTATGTTGCCTTGTTTGCTGCAGGCATAGTATTGGCGCTGTTGGCATTTGTAAGGCAGACGTTGGTATCGATGGACAAGGTCCGGCCTGTCCTTGCCCGGCCGATATTCAGATGGCTGGTGACGATTCAGGGACTGATTGTTTTGACAATCTTCTTGTTGAAGATGCATTCGCTGGCGGGTATCATAACAATAATTGTACTGGTGATTGTGATGGTCTCCGTATTATTGGCACCGGTTGTGAGGCGTAGGCACTGACCAAAACGCCTGTCATCTCGAGCGTAGTCGAGAGATCTCTCCATGCGCTTCGCTTGGTCGAGATGACAATAGCAGCAGGTTGCTCAATCGAGATGATGGGGGTGTCGTAAATGATTGATTTTAAGATAGATAGTATATGATAAGAGTAAAGGATGTCAGGAAGAGTTTCGGTGAAAAGACCGTCCTGAAAGACATAAATATGAATTTCGAGCCGGGAAAATGCAATATGCTCATTGGGGCGAGCGGCTCCGGCAAGACGGTGTTGCTGAACATTATCTCGGGCCTGGTCGAGCCTGATTCAGGAGAGGTATGGTACGGCGACAGGGAGATGACCCGGATGAACCGGGACGAGAAGAAACATCTCCACCAGCAGATTGGAATGCTCTTTCAGGGCAGCGCCCTCTTCGACTTCCGGACCGTCCTGGGCAACGTGATGTTCCCGATGGACTTCCTCACCGACTGGAGCAAGGCCGAGAAGGAGGAGCGTGCCAGATATCTTCTGGACAAGGTCAATGTCAAGGACAGCGAGGACAAATATCCGGACGAATTATCCGGCGGAATGCAAAAAAGGGTCGGAATCGCAAGAGCCATAGCCCTGAATCCGACCTTTCTATTCTGTGACGAGCCCAATTCCGGACTGGACCCGGAAACGGCCATCGTGATAGACCACCTTATCAGTTCGCTTACCAAAGAACTGGGTATCACCACGATAATGAATACCCACGACTTGAATTCGATAATGGAAATCGGGGACAATATCGGCTTCCTCTACAAGGGGGAAATCATCTGGCAGGGTGACCGCCACTCAATCCTCTCCACCGAATGCCCCCAGCTCCGTGAGTTCCTGTGTTCCAATACATTGGCCAGGAACATCATCGAGAATCCCGCCAAGTAATCAGAGAAAGCAAACTACACCTCTACGCAAGAGGAGAACTCCCTGAGGAAGCGCATGTCATTCTCGAAATAGTGACGGAGGTCATTGACCTGCCACTTCAGCATTGCGATACGCTCAATACCCATTCCGAATGCGAATCCGGAGTACTTCTTGCTGTCAATGCCCGAAGCCTCAAGCACATTAGGGTCCACCATACCGCAGCCGAGAATCTCCAGCCAGCCGGTACCCTTGCAGATGTTGCAACCCTTGCCGTGACAGATGTTGCAGCTCACGTCAACCTCTGCGGACGGCTCCGTGAACGGGAAGTAAGAAGGTCTCATACGTATCTGTGTATCAGGGCCGAACATCTCGCGGGCGAAGAGCAGTATGGCCTGCTTCAAATCGGCGAATGTGACATTCTCGTCAATGTAGAGGCCCTCCACCTGATGGAAAATGCAGTGCGCACGGGCCGAGATGGCCTCGTTCCTGAACACTCTTCCCGGGCAGATGACACGGATAGGAAGCTGCATCTTCTCCATTGCCCTGACCTGTACGCTGGAAGTATGGGTGCGGAGCAGAAGCGGGTTCGGATGGCCCGCAGACACGAAGAATGTATCCTGCATATCCCTTGCCGGGTGGTTCGGAGGGAAGTTCAGGGCCTCGAAAACGTGATAGTCGTCCTCTATTTCCGGTCCCTCTGCCACATCGTATCCGAACTTGCGGAAAATGCTGACAATCTGCTGTCTTGCAATTGATACAGGATGCCTTGAACCGAGATCCCTGATGTCTCCCGGAAGGGTGGCGTCGAAAGAGTCATCCGCTGTCTGGCCGGCAGCCTGGGCTGAAGCCTTGAGTTCCTCAATCTTGGCCGTTGCCTCCTTCTTAAGGATATTCAACTTCTGGCCGAACTCTCTCTTGAGTTCAGGGGCGACGGTACGGAACTCGTCGAAAAGTTTGGTGATTTCACCTTTCTTGCCCAAAAGACGCACCCTTGCGTCCTCGATATCCTTCTCCGTCTTGCAGGTAAGATTCCTCACCTCAGCAAGCAACTGTTCAATCTGCTCTTTCATTGTCTTATTCAATTCATTAGTTACGCACCCGGCGGAACGCAAATTCATTTTCAAGATTGCAAATGTAATGATTTTTCAGCAATCATTGAAAATTACTTGCATCATTTCCCCGCAGGCTTGTGCCCTTTCGGAGGAGTGGCCGGGCCGTGTTTCGCCTCGGCGGGAGCCCCCTGGCTCATTCCCGTGGCCTTCTCAATCTTGGCCTTGCGCTTCTCCCTGGCCTTCTGGCTCTTGGCGGCTCCGCTCTTGAGGTAGGCGGCCCATTGTTCGTCGGTGAAAATCCGGCGGTAGGTGTCGTCAATCTGCTGCATCCACTTGTCACGGGTGGCATTGTACATATCGTAGTTGTCAACCCTCGACTTCTGGAGCTTCATCACTTCCTCCTTCCAGGCCGCATAGTCGTGCTGGAGGGTCGAATCCACGTAGAAAACCTGTCCGGGGTCAAGGTTCAGGAGGTCGGCAAGACGGTCAGCCTCCTTGGCCGCCATCTCTTCCGGAGTTGGCTCTTTCTGCTGCTCCTGGGCATAGGAAATTGCAGGTATAAGCAATAAAATGGACAATACTGCCGAAAAGGTCAGTCTCTTAGCGAAAAATTTCATAGATTTGTAATCGTTTTGGGCAAATTTAACAAATTAATACATAACTGCAAGATGAAATATAGAACAATCCTGGCCGCCGCAATGGCCGCCTCGCTTCTTTTCGCAGCAGGAAACAAGTCAGTGGCCTGCACCAATGTCATCGTGACCCGCGGTGCGAGCGCCGACGGCTCCTGCCTCGTTTCGTATGCCGCTGATTCACATTGGCTTTACGGAGAATTGTATTTCAAGCCCCAGGCCGATTGGGAGGACGGTTCCAAGCTCAAGGTATATAACTGGGATTCAGGCAAGTATCTCGGTCAAATTGAGCAGGTTCCGCATACCTACAAGACGGTCGGCAATATGAACGAGCATCAGCTCATCATCGCCGAGACCACATTCGGCGGAAGGCACGGACTGGACAATCCGGATGCCAGGATGGACTACGGCTCGCTCATCTACATTACCCTCCAGCGTGCCCGGACCGCGAGGGAGGCCATAAAGCTGATGGACGAATTGACCCAGAAATATGGCTACTTCTCCGAGGGAGAGTCATTCTCCATCGCCGACAAGGAGGAGGCATGGATAATGGAAATGGTAGGCAAGGGAGAGGAGCAGGGTTCCGTATGGGTGGCCCGCCGCATTCCGGACGGATACATCAGCGGTCACGCCAACCAGGCCCGCATCACTACCTTCCCTCTCAATGACCCTGACAACTGCCTCTATGCCAAGGACGTAATCACTTTCGCAAGGAAGATGGGCTGGTTCGACGGCAAGGATGAGGAGTTCAGTTTCAGGGATGCCTACTGCCCGGTAGATTTCGGCGGACTCAGGGGCTGCGAGGCCAGGGTATGGAGTGCATTCAACATTCTCGGCAAGGGCAAGTTCGTCTATGAGAATGGCGGCAGTCTCGTGGAGAAGGATGCCTACGATTACGTGGACTATGCCATGGGCCACAATCCGGCCAACAACATGCCTCTCTGGATCAAGCCTGCCACCAAGTTGACTGTCAAGGATATAGCCGATGTCATGAGGGATCATTACGAAGGTACTCCGATGGATATGACCCAGGATATAGGCGCGGGCGGAAACGCTCTTCCTTACAGATGGCGGCCGATGGGCTTCACCCATGACGGCAAGGAGTACACCAATGAGAGGGCCATCGCCACCCAGCAGACCGCTTTCTGGTTCGTGGGCCAGTCCCGCGGCAATTATCCTGACGTTATCGGCGGAATCCTCTGGTTCGGTACCGATGATGCCGCAACTTCTTATGTAACACCTGTTTACACCAATGTGGAGATTGTGCCTGAATGCTTCAGGGTAGGCAATGGAGACCTCCTCACATATTCTCCAACCTCTTCATTCTGGATCAACAACAGGGTATCCAACGCCTGCTACAAGATGTACAACTATATGGCACCGTACGTGAGGGAGCACATTGACAATTTCGAGAATGCCCAGCTCAATGAAGGTGTGCCACAGGCCGATGCAAAGGCATTGGAAATGTACGATGCAATCGCTGCCGCGGAGGCTAAAAAGCAGTCGAAGAAGAATCCGGGCTACGACCCTATGACCGATACCGGCAATGCTTTCGCAAGCGTGAAACAATATCTCACTTCGTACTCCGTCAGTACGGCCGATGCCATTTTCAATGAATGGAGAAAGCTGGAAGAGACCCTCCTCGTCAAGTTCATCGACGGCAATGTGAAAGCGCAGAATGAGGATGGCACATTCGTGCACAGCCCTGAGTCAGAGCATATTCCGGACGGACTTACCCAGCCGGGCTACACCGAGTACTGGAAGGAGGCCGTGGCTCATTTCCACGGAGAGACTGTGAAGAAAGTGGAGTAATGCTCAATGCAATGGCTCTCTGACATACTGATTGAACACAGTTTCATTCAGGCAATTCTGGTCCTGTCGCTCATCTGTGCGGCTGGACTTGCCTGCAATAAGCTGAAAATCAAGGGAGTATCTCTCGGCGTAACATTTGTCTTCTTTGCCGGAATCCTGGCAGGACATCTCGGCCTCAGCATTGACCCGCAGATGCTTCTCCTGGCCCAGAATTTCGGCCTCATTCTCTTTGTCTATTCGCTTGGACTCCAGGTGGGGCCGAGTTTCTTTCCTTCGTTGAAGAAAGGCGGGATAAAATTGAACCTGCTGGCATCTGCGGTGCTCGTTCTCGGCGTGTTGATTATGCTTGCCTTTGTCTGGCTGGGAGATATGCCGCTTTCCGTATCGATGGGACTGTTTTCAGGTGCCGTTACCAATACTCCGATGCTCGGAGCGGCACAGCAGTCGCTTCTTCAGGCGGATCCTTCAGCATTGGCCGAATCCAATGGCATGGCCGTAGCCTGCGCCGTGGGCTACCCATTCGGCGTAATTGGCGTAATACTCTGTATGATAATGCTTAAGCTCCTTTTTGGGAGGCGGTCCGCCAATATTGACCAGCACGACAGCCCGGCATTCGTGACGGAGTTCAGGGTCAGCAATCCGTCCATTTTCGGCAAGACTATCAAGGAGATAATGAACACCGTTCCGGTGCGTCTGGTGGTGTCCAGGGTCTGGAAGTTCCGGGCCGGGGCCAATGAGACTGACGGGCATCAGGGCAAGGTCATTATCCCGGACGGGGAGACATTGCTCGAGGAGGGAGAGCACGTCCTTGTTCTTTCCAAGGAGAAGGATGTCAATGCCGTGGAAATGATTTTCGGCCAGAAAGTGAACAAGGACTGGAACAGCAGGAATATTGACTGGAACTCGATTGACGGGGTCCTGGTGTCAAGGCACGTGCTTGTGACCCGGCGGGACAAGAACGGGGTAAAGCTCGGCGACCTTCATCTCCGCAATGCCTTCGGGGTCAATATCACAAGGGTGAACCGTGCCGGAATTGACATTCTTCCGTCCAGCGGCCTGCATCTCCAGATGGGTGACAAACTCACAGTGGTAGGCCGTGAAAGTGCCATTGACAGGGTGGCGGAAGTGCTTGGCAACCAGGAGAAAGAGCTCAGGACGCCGAATCTGCTTTCGCTGTTCATCGGCATTGTCCTGGGCCTTCTGCTGGGAAGTGTTCCGATAATGATTCCTGGAATGAGTTCCCCGATTAAGCTGGGTATCGCCGGAGGTCCGATTATCGTGGGTATCCTGATGGGTGCATTCGGCCCGAGAATCCATATTGCGACTTATACAACTCACAGCGCGAGCCTGATGCTCAGGCAGTTCGGCATCACGGTCTATCTGGCGGGCCTTGGTTTGAGTGCCGGCCCTGAGTTCTTCAGCACTGTTTTCCGCCCGGAGGGACTGCTCTGGATAGGGGCCAGCCTTGTGATGGCCATTGTCCCGGTATTGATGGTAGGCTTCGTAGCCTCCCGTTTCCTAGGCACCGACTATTCTTCCAATGTAGGTATGCTCTGCGGCTCAATGGCCAATCCGATAGCCCTTGAGTACGCCCTGAACACCGTCGATGACGACAAGCCGTCCGTAGCCTACGCCACAGTCTATCCGGTCTGCATGTTCCTCAGGGTCATTTCCGCGCAGATTATTATGCTGATTTAGGGCTTTTATCGTCATTCCCGACCAAGGGTTCCTACACCTCCTCCATCCGCACAAGTTCCCAGCCGCAGAACTGCATGATAATCTTGTGCAGCGTGGTGCCCTGGCGGAGAGCCTCGACACGTGGCGCGGCGGCGTAACCCTGGATTTGGGTCACGGCTTCCTGCCATTGCTCTTCAGCCTTGGACTCGAAGTCCTTCTTCGGCAAGTATTTGATTTCCAGGATGTAGCTGTGCCTGGACTGGTAGTGCGTCAGGTTCGGGAGCAGGAAGAAGTCGCAGTAGCCGTGCTGGACCTCCACCTCAG
>JBJEBP010000110.1:0-2975 GCA_051870135.1 Candidatus Cryptobacteroides sp.
GTCCTCATCCACAGGCTCCGCATTGAAGGCATAATCGTAGGTGAATACGGTATGGGGCTGTTCTTCATTCCTCCTCACGGACCATTGGCCTTCATTCCTTGCGACAATATAACTCTCGTCGCAATAAGTCCACACGGTGTCCCTGTCAGCCGATATAGACATTGTGAGAGGGCCTATCCTGTAACCGTTGCTGTAGTTGAGAATAAAGGAGGATCCGTCCTTGAATGTCAGGGAAGAGTCCGAATACAGAGTATCCAGATATCCAATCATCGCCACGGGCCTGAGTATGCACATATCGGCTACCTTCTCCACGAACATAAACTCGGCATCAGGATTGTATCCGCCCCAGCTCTCCCTGGTACAGGATAATAAGGCAAGCGAAGCCGCAGAAATCAATATCAGGAACTTTTTCATTGCTGTCATATTATTTACTTTAGAACCGGCATCCTACACCGAAATTGATACCCATGAACACGGTGCCGAGGCTGAGTTCGGCCAGACCGTAAACCTTCTTTCCTATCGTATAGGTAATCGGGATTATCTGATACTCGAACGAGTATTTATTGTCCTGCCCGATGGCAAAGCCCGCACCTGCGGAAACCGCACCGGAAAGGGTCGTAAAACGGCTTTGGAAATAGTAGAATCTGGCTTCCGGAAGTATATGCAGGATATTGCAAGTCCTGGTTCCGCTCTGCTCGTCGCTCAATCCGGGATACACGTCAACCCCGATTCTCGCCCACCAGATATCAGCACCGAAAGAGAAGCGCTTGAGAGGATGGGCCTCGACCCTGGCCGAAAATGCCATTTCTTCATTGACATAGGTCCTCTCGCTGTACAGGGCCTCGACCTTCGGGCCTCCTTCGCCACCGTAGTAAAATCCTCTCAAATAGCCATTCGATATCCTTTCGACAGAATTGACAGGGGAACCGGCCCCGATATGGACCGAGGCATTCAGTTTGAATGGCTTGATAGGGTTGAATGCGGATGCCGGGCAGGACAATGACAACGGCAATGCCAGCATCAGGATATAGACAAGCAGTTTTTTCATCTTCTCACAATTTCACAAAAAAGGAACCGGCCCTTTGACCGATTCCATAGATAGATGCATTCTGATGCACAAATGTTGCATTCCGGAGGAATTACTTGTACAAGAACCTCTTGATACTCATCTTTGGAGTCTTTTCGAAAGGCTTGTCCACAACCTCAACCTTGGTAAGCTTGCTGTATGAAGGCAGGACCTTGTTGGCGGCAATGCGGATCTGCTCCGGAATGTCGGAAACCGTCTCGGAGTCAAGTCCGGCCTTTCCGATAGCATCCTGGTCCAGATATACTAGGCCTACAAGCTTGGCCGCCCTGTCCACGACTACGGACTCGACAACGAAGTTCTGGCTGTTGATTACGGCCTCGACCTCCTCAGGGTAGATATTCTGGCCGTTGGCGCTGAGAATCATGCTCTTGCTCCTTCCACGGATGAATATATTGCCTTCGGCGTCAATGATACCGAGGTCTCCGGTGCGGAGGTATCCGTCCTCGGTAAATGCAGAAGCGGATGCTTCCTCGTTCTTGAAATAGCCGAGGCAGATATTGTCTCCCTTGGCCTGGATTTCTCCGACCACGTGCTGGGGATCCTCGGAGTCAATGCGTACAGTCGCACAGTCCACAGCCTTACCGCTGGAACCGGGCACATATTTGTCACAGGCCTCGTATGCGAGGAGAGGAGCAGCCTCCGTCATTCCGTAGCCTACGGTGTACGGGAGGCAGAGCTTCTTGAAGCATTTCTCCACCTCAGGATTGAGAGGAGCACCACCCATTATTATCATCTGGATATTTCCGCCGAGGGCCGCCAGGAGAGTCTCACGTACTTTCTTGTAAATCAGGCAATTGACCCCAGGTATTGCTGTCAGGAACTTGATGAGAGGCTTGCTGAGGGCAGGCTTGAGGGAACTCTTGTAAATCTTCTCCATCACAAGAGGTACTGTGATAAGAAGATATGGACGAACCTCCTTCATTGCCGACAGAAGAAGGGTCGGAGACGGAGTCTTTCCGAGGAAGGTGATGCTGGTTCCGTTGCAGAGCGGATAGAGGAACTCGAACATAAGGCCGTACATATGGGCCATCGGCAGCATTGATACCATAGTGTACTTGTCCGAAGACGGTATATTCCTCTGGCCGAAGTCCACATTGGCGCTGAGTGCCCTGTAGGTGAGCATCACGCCCTTCGGAGCGCTCGTTGTACCGGAGGTGTAGTTGATTACCGCAAGTTCGTCCCAGTTGTCCGTAGGCAGGACTACATTCTCAGCGGTGAATCCCATCGGATACTTGGCGGCAAACCCTGATGATATGCCGGCATAAGCCTCCTTCACTTCATCATTGCCATAGATGAGACTGAAGTCATTGACACTCACTACCGCCTTGATTGACGGCATTTTGGATATGTCCAGCTTGTCCCATATATCATTGTCAGTGAAGAGGATAAGGCTTTCGGAATGGTCCACGAGCCAGTTTACGCTGTCCGGAGTGAAATCACACAGAATCGGTACTACCACCTTGCCGCTGGTATTTACGGCAAGGAAGGACAATGCCATCCTGGCTGTATTCTTGGCGCAAATCGCAATCTTGTCCCCTTTCTTGAGCCCGCAGGCATCGAAGAAAATGTGGAAGCGCGCAATCTGGGTCGCCATCTGTCCATAGGTGAAAGTTTCTCCGCGGAAGTTGCGGATGGCAGGCTTGTCCCAATAAAGACGGGTAGCATTCTGCAGTCTGGAGAAATAATGTTCCATATAAAGGTTATCAGGTTGTTTCTCTATGCCGGCCTTTAGTAATATTCAAAGAATAACTAGCATCATCTTATGCATATCTTTCCGGTTCATATTTCCTCCCTCATCAGTCACGTAGCTACGGCTACGCTCCATCTTTGGGCGAAAATCTGTCCTCGGAAATCTGATGCAAATCTGACGCAAGTTATTTTTTTCATA
>JBJEBP010000111.1:0-2970 GCA_051870135.1 Candidatus Cryptobacteroides sp.
TTCTTGATGGTAGTTTCATTCACGCTCTCGGTATTCGCCGCCTCGTTGTATGTCAGCATCAGGCTCTGGTCACCGCAGACTGATGCCTTCTGGTTGGTCACGAGGGTGTTGTTGAGGATTGAACCGTCAGGATGAACCGGGACGAAAAGAGGAGAGCCTCCGAAAGTCACGTACCAGAAGGTCTTCTGGTAGTTCTTCAGGCCCGGCCATGTCATCTTGCTGTTGAAATAACCCACGTTGGTCCTGAGCCTGGCCCACTTGGCAAGATTGAAGTCGAATTTACCCCTGACACTGTAACTGGTGTAGGGGTCGTTTTGTATGCGGAACATTCCCTGCGTGTCATAGACTCTTCCGCTGATGTAGTACTTGACTTTGTCATTGCCTCCTGTGATGGAAACATTATGCTCCTGCTGGGTGCGGGTCCTTTTGAAGAAATAGCCGTACCAGTCGAAGTTGCCGTAATATTTGAAGTTTCCCTTGCTGTCGGTAACGACCCACGGACGCTCCGGATTCTCGGTCTTGTCATTTCTCCTGGCCTCTATTTCCTTCCAGTCGTCCTCATTATATTTCAAGTAGGTCTTGGCATTCTGGGAGTAATAGAAGAACTGGTCGACTACCTTTCCCCATTCGTAACCATTTGTAATCCAATCTGTAGGAGTGGTGTTGTTCTGAAGAGCAAAGCGTCCGTTGTAGTTCACTCTGACTTTTGAGTCGGCCCCTCCCTTGGTTGATATGAGTACGACACCAGCGGAAGCCTTCGCTCCATAGACTGATGCGGATGCCGCATCCTTAAGAATTGAAATGGATTCAATATCATTTGGATTAAGACGGTTGAGAGAACTTTCCACTCCATCGACGAGAATGAGTGGAGTGCCACCGTTCAATGAAGCTACACCTCGGATGTCAATGGAATATCCTGAGTCCGCCCTTCCGCTGTTGAGGGCGATGTTCATGGAAGGGTCAAGTCCCTGCAATGCCTGGGCGGCAGACGAAACCGGCCTGCCATTGATCTCTTCCTTGCCTACGACTCCCACCGCACCGGTCAGGTTGACCTTTTTCTGGGTGGCGAAACCGACGACTACGGTCTCGTTCAGTAGAGTCGAGTTCTCTTCCAGGCTGACATTGATTTCGTCAGCGCTGCCTACTTCGACAAGAAGATCGGTGTAGCCGACGTAAGAGAATTTCAATGTGTTTCCGGCGTAGGCATCAATTGTGAATTTTCCGTCAATGTCCGTGATGGTACCTTGGCCCGTTTTCTGGTTGAGAACGGATACTCCGATGAGAGGCTGTCCGTCATTCCGGCTTACGATGCTGCCGGTGATTTTCCTCGCCTTGGCATCTTGTGCCTGAGGATTCACAAACTTCGAACCCGGTAACGCAGCGTATGAAGCGGAACTGCACAATGCGCATAGCATCATTCCAGACAACATAAGCTTCCGAAGATGAGTCCATTTGGATAAAGTTTTAGTGTCCATAATAAACTATTGATTGGTAATGTATTGTGTAGTGTGGTTTTACACCATTGGTCAATGCAAATATCCTAATTAGTAAAGGCTTTTTCAATTCCCTCAGGACGGAATATAGATGCTCTCTGGAGGCAGTTTTGCGTGAAATGGGCGGTTGAGGGCGTAATTTGAGGCTTTGCCTTGATTAATGCCTTTGTGTGGCATATAGATGGGAGTTTCGCTGTCAATAATCTGTTGGAACGTTTGGCGAGATTGACGTATCCCCCGAGGTATTGTTCCAAAACTTGATACCGGCGCTGAGATAGTTTAGGTAAATTGCTGTTGCTCAATGGTATTGGATTTATTGAGCGATGCGATTCATCTATATTGGCGGGCGGGCGTTTCTTTTTGAGTTGGCCAAAAGTTATATTTGCAGTAAACCATAAAGTTTTAACAATGAAAACCAACTACACAATCATCGCTTCGATTTCATTGGCTCTGCTGCTTTCCGCTTCGCCGGGTGCCGGAGCAGGCGAGCCTTTCCGTCTCCAGGCCCACAGGGGCTTGAGCAACCGTTACCCTGAGAATACCATTCTTGCATTCTCGGAGGCAGGGGACATCCGTGTATATCGGGGAATGGAGACCGATGTCCAGATGACCTCGGACGGGGTATTGGTCTGTATGCACGACCATACGCTTGACAGGACTACGGACGGGACCGGGGCTGTATCGGACTACTCGTTCGCTGAGTTGCAGGCACTCTGGATTGACGGAGGCTATGGCTGGGATGGCAAGTTCGCCCGGTCGTCCAGGATTCCGCGGTTCTCCGAATATCTGGAAATATGCCGCAGGACCGGGCTGATTCCATACGTGGAGTTGAAGAAACTTCAGGGAGACGGTGTCCGTAAGACTGTGGAAATGCTTGAGTCATACGACCTTCCGCAGGGCTATGTCATCACTTCATTTGACCTTGGATATCTCAGGGAAGCGGCAAAATACACCTCTGTGCCGCTCGAATATATGTGCAAGAAGTTCACGAAGGCGGAGGTTGATGCCTGCGCCGACCTGCCGAATGTCATTGTCCGGCCCAATGCTGTCCGTATTGATGACGAACTGGTGGATTATTGCCGTTCAAAGGGTCTCAGGATGGAATGCTACGGTATTCCTGTCGGGGACAAGGCCTTGGTCAAGAGGCTGAGGGCCTGGGGCATAGAGGGCGGAACCTGCAATGACTGGGAAGGCCTTGGAATGAAGAAACGGGATTTCCGGTATTGAAATAGACATTGACATGCGTAGAACTATGAGAACTCTGGCCGGTGTATCCGCATTGGCGGCGTCCGTTTCCTGCTCGGAGAAGAAGCAGGTGCCGAGCATCCTTTTCTGCATTGCCGACGATGCTACATTTGAGCATTGGGGCGCAATGGGCTGCGACTGGGTCAGGACTCCGGCCTTTGACAGGGTAGCATCAGAGGGAGTATTGTACACCAATTGCTATACCCCGAATGCCAAATCGGCTCCGTCCAGG
>JBJEBP010000112.1:0-12413 GCA_051870135.1 Candidatus Cryptobacteroides sp.
CGGAAAACGAATAGCACAATGTCGGACAAATACAAGATTCCTGATTACTTCAGGCATAAATATCAGCTCATCGCAACCGTGACATTCACGGCCTTTTTTTCATTGGTCTTCATGCTGGTGAGCATTCCTTTTTCCCATAATGTGTGGTTTGAACTCGGACCGTCGAGCGCATTCATGTATACGGCTGCTTTCTTTGCGTTGGGCCTGCTTATCATCATTCTCAGCAAGAGACTTATGTACTCTACAAGGATGCACGACATGAGTTATCTCCAGTATGTCCTGTGGAACCTGGCTGAAGTAGTGGTCATCTGCCTTCTCTATACGCTATTTTCCTTCAAAGGGGATGAGTATGGCATAATCGACCTGGAGGTCAACTCCGCTCCCCGGATTTTCCTGAATGCATTTGTGTACTGCTTCATATCCCTCATCATACCTTATATCATAGCCGGGATGTATTTCGCCATTATTGACAAGAACAATACTATACGGCTGATGAACTATGCCAATGTGGTTTCCGACGAACCCGTGCTGCCTGCCGACGAACAGAAAATCACATTGTTCGACAACAGCGGCGTGCTTAAGCTGTCCCTCCGTCTTTCGAGCCTTTACTACATTGAGTCGGATGACAATTATATCATGGTATGGTACACCGACAGCAAGGGCGAACTCAAGAAATATATGCTGAGATGCCGTCTGAAGACCGTGGAGGAGAGTTTCAGGGGCAGCAGCCTTGTCAGGTGCCACAGGAAGTACATTGTCAATATGGACAAGGTCAAGGTGCTGCGCAAGGAGAAGGACGGCTATGAGATGGATTTGGACAATGACCTCATTCCTCCGATTTCAATCACGAAGACATATGCCGAGAATGTCCTCAGCATCCTCGACAAAAGGGAAAAGAAGGAAAGCTGACTACTTCCTTCTTTTTTTCTTTTTCCTTGATTCGCGGAGCCTGTAAGTGCTCTCTACCAAAAGTTCGTCAGCAAGTATTCCCCTGATTGCCAATGCATTGAGAATGATGGAAACGGTAGGGAACACCATTGAAATCTTATATGCGAGGGGACTCTCCATATTGGAGAAGAAATCCACCGCCAGCCAAATCTGGAATGCGAAGGTGATAATCGAGGAGAGCAATGCCGTCCTCATCTGGAATACCCTGTGCTTGTATGTGGTGAGCGCAAGGATGTCCAATGCGAGAATGAGAACTGAAAGTATTGCGTAAGGAACGTAGGCGAAATACTTGAATGCCTCAGGCTCAATGCCTTCCGGTACCGGAAGTGTAGCCTTGACGCCGAAAACCATCACGGCAATCAGGATTGTTGAAATTGCAAGATATAAGGTCTGAACTCTCTGCCACATATTATTTTTTGTTTTGAGATTGCAAAAATAGGAAAATTAGCATTAAAAAACTAACTTTGGAGACTGTGGGGCATAATTCGCCCGCGTTTTTGCTATGGAACAGGAAAGAAATGTTGACAGGCTTGCCCGATATGTAATTCACGGAGTCGCACTGGCCGCAGTCCTGGCATTGTGCTGGTATCTCAGGAGCATTCTGGTGTATGTCATTCTTGCGGCGGTGGTATCGCTGCTCTGCAAGCCTGTGATGTCAACTCTCGGCCGCATCCGGATCAGGAAGAAGCCTCTTCCGCCGGCTTTGCTCGCAGTATGTTCACTCCTGTTCGTGATGACGGTGTTCCTCTTCATTGTCACACAAATAATTCCGGTCACCTCCAATATAGTCAGCACCATATTTGACAATCTTGCCAGGTCGGATTATTCTCTTCCGGTGGATGCCTTCAAAATATTCGTCGCGGACATAAACTCATGGATGAGGGAACATTTTTCCAGCCTTGGCCCTGATTTCAGGATTGAGGCAGTTCTCGGAAAGTTCCTAAAGACTACAATGGGTTCAATGTCAGTGTCTTCCGTTGTGGAACATCTCGCTTCTTTCCTTGTCTCTGTCGGGGTCGGAATCTTCTCCGTGGTCTTCATCTCGTTCTTCTTCATCAAGGATTCGACCCTGTTCGGAAGGATTGTCTCGTCTTTCGTACCTGACGATATGGAGAGCAGTGTGGTGGAGGCGATTTCAGACATAGAATACCTCCTTTCAAGATATTTCACCGGGCTTATGATTGAGGTTCTTGGAGTTGCACTTCTCAATTTTCTCGGCCTGTGGACAATTACAGGCATCGGCTTCTCCTCCGCTGTCGGCATTGCCTTCATTACCGGTATAATGAACGTGATACCGTACGTGGGCCCTCTTGTCGGGGGCTTGATCGGGACAGTCCTGGCGGTGGTACTGAAGTTCAGCGCGGCAGGTACTGCGATGAGTTTCTGGGGATTTATCCTCGTGGTGGTGTTGATTTTCGTCGTGACACAGTTGATTGACAACTTCCTTTACCAGCCTCTCATTTATTCTGCAAGCATCAAGGCCAGTCCTCTCGAAATATTCATTGTGCTCCTGGTCGCAGGCAATGTTGCAGGTATGCTGGGAATGCTTGTCGCCATACCCGCCTATACAGTCGTCAGGGTCGTGGCATCCAGATTCTTTATGAATTACAAGCCCGTGAGACGTCTTATGGGCGAAGAACATTGATATTATGAAGAGAACATTGCTGGCCATTGCGGCATTTTTCCTGACTTTATTCGTCTGCCTTTCGACCGAAGAGCCGGTCAAGCCAAACCGGTTCACCGCTCCTGATGCCCCGCTTGCAACTCCTGCATTGACGGTCAAATTCGCATCCAGGGATACCTGTGACCTTTATATGGACTTTTATCCTGCAGCGGACAGCAGCATAAGGGAGATTGACGGCCATTCAAAGCCGGCAATCATTTTCGCCTTTGGCGGAGGCTTCATCGGCGGGGTCAGGGACAGGGTGCATTACCGCCAGTGGATCAAGGTCCTGAATGATGAGGGCTATCCGGTATTTTCCGTGGACTACAGGCTTGGCCTCAAGGGACAGGATACCAGGGGGCTGAAGATGATATCGGCAACGAGAAAGGCCATCGCAATAGGCGTTGAGGATGTTTTTGCCGCTACCGCCTGCATTATTGACAATGCCGGCAGTTTCGGGGTTGACCCGGACAATCTCGTGGTTTCCGGCTCATCCGCAGGTGCGATCATAGCCCTGCAGTCAGAATATGAGCTTTGCAATGATTTCACCGATATCACCTCTGTCCTTCCGGAGGGATTTCAGTATTCAGGCGTGATGTCCTTTTCCGGTGCAATCTATTCCACTCACGGGAAGGTTTCATACGCCGAGGACCCCTGTCCTCAGCTCCTGATGCACGGAACCGCTGACAAAGTGGTGGATTACAAGCAGATAAAGATATTCCGCCTGGGCTTTTTCGGCTCTTCAAAGATTGTAGAGAGGCTCAAGAAGTTCGGCTACGAATACAATATTATCCGCTACGAGGGTCACGGCCATGACATTGCGGACAATATGTTCTACACCCTTCCGGACCAGCTCCGCTTCCTCGAGACAAATGTTACAAGAAAAATCCGCCGTAACGCTGATGTCCTGGTGGACGATCCTGACGTTCCGGCGGTAAAGGCTGTGGCCTCTCTTAAAGAGCTGTATAATTAGTCTTTACAATGCGGCCATCTTGTCGAGAGCGAGTTCCACGAGTTGTCTCACTCTCGGCTTGTAGTTAGGGTTGCTGTCCTTGAGATACCTGTTGGCAATAGCACAGCATACGGTTCCGGCTTCGTGTCCGAGATGGGCGGCGAGGCCGGCGACTGCCGAGCTCTCCATTTCAAAATTGGTAATCCTGTATTCGCCGAACCTGAATGATTCGAAGGTGTCGAGCATGTCTGGCATTGCTAGAGGGAGCCTGACAACCCTGCCCTGGGGGCCGTAGAAGCCCTGTGCGGAAATGGTAACTCCCTTTACGGTGCAATCCTTGAATGCGTCAATGAGTCTCTGCCCGGCCTTTACGAAGTAAGGAGAGCATAGCCTGCTGTCCCAATGTGTATGTTCCTTGAAAGCTTTCTCCATCTCCGGAATATTGACCTTGTCCCTGTCGGCATACCAGTTCAGGAGGCCGTCGCAGCCTACCGAAATCTCGGAGAAAATGAATGAGCCGAGCGGAATGTCAGGCTGGATTGCACCTGAGGTACCGATTCTAAGGATTGTAAGCTGGCGGTGTACAGGCTTTGGTTCCCTTGTGTTGAAATCCACATTGGCAAGCGCATCCAGCTCGGTAAGGACAATGTCAATGTTGTCTGTCCCGATGCCTGTTGAGAGCACTGTAATGCGGCAGCCCTTGTATTTTCCGGTGATTGAAACGAATTCCCTGGATACGTGGCGGAACTCCTTCTCCTCAAGGAATTCCCCTACCATGTCCACTCTTCCGGGGTCACCGACGAGGATGACCTTGTCTGCGAGTTCTTCCGGCTTCAGATGTATGTGGAAAGCTGATCCGTCATCATTGATGATCAGTTCCGATTCTGGTATTCTCATATCTTTACAACGTTTTAACTGATAAGTAATGCCGCCCCTTGCGGCATTGTTCACGTGCTAATTTACAAAATTATTTCTTCCGATTGGTCAATGGGAGCGAATTAATCGCATTCCCTGACAATATGGACATCACTGTTGGCAGATAAGATTGCCAAGTTCTTCTGCAGTATCGGCAATCTTCCAAGGCTTTCCGGCCTCGAGTTCAGCCCTTGACCTGAATCCCCAGGTGACACCGACCGTGCGTACTCCCGCATTGGCACCGGTCTGCATATCTACGTCTGAATCACCGACATACACTACTTCGTCCAAGGTGATGCCAGGTATCATTGACATAATCTGGTGCACTATCGCCGGGTCCGGTTTGATGGGCTGGCCTTCCCTCTGTCCCAATACTTTTATGAATCGGATGTCCCCGAAGAAATGCTTTATTAGTTTCTCCGCCCCGTCCTGGTATTTGTTGGAAGCCACCGCAGGCACAATGCCGGCTGCGCTGATTTTCCTGAGCATTTCCGGTATCCCGGGATAGGGGAGGGTGAGATCGCATTTATGGCTGTCATAATATGGAAGGAAGAAAGATGTCATGCGTTTGATGACATCTTCTGTCGTCTGGCCTTCTGGGACAGCACCCCGGAACAGGTTGTAGATTCCACGTCCGCAGAGGGTGTAGTAGTCTTCCGTCGGGTGCTCAGGGAAACCGCATTGTCCCAGGGCATAGTTTGTGGCGTTGCCAAGGTCTTTCACGGTGTCCAGAAGCGTCCCGTCCAGGTCAAATATTGCAAGTTTTGTCATTTTTCTTTAAAAAATATTTGTATGTGCAGCGGTTTGGCACAATGTCGGCCTATCTTTGCACAAGAACATTAAAAACAAAGCATTATGAATAGCGTTGATTTCAATCTCGAACTTCTCGACAGCATCTTCTCATCGGATGAAACTTACCGTGAGATGGTAGATATGGTCAAGGACCTCGGTCTCGAACTTCAGGACATCAGCATTGTCAAGACAGCATAGGCTCTTCCTGCAGAGCCGGTACGAGAGTGACCGTAGTCATAGTCTTCTCCTTGTTCAGGCTGATTCTGAGTTGCCTCAGTCCCTTCTCCGACTTCTTCCTGCGGTTCAGGACCCTGTCTGCAATGATAAACTCTGACACCGGATCTTCAATGTACTTCATCAAGGCCCGCTTGAGTGGCCTGGCTCCGTAATTCGGGTCGAACCCCGCCTCTGCCACGAATTTCTTCGCGGACGGTGTGACGTTCAGCTTGTAGCCCGCCTCCCCGGCCCTTGATTTCAGGCCCTTGAGTTCAATGTCAATGATGCGCTCGATCTCCTCCTTGCCGAGAGGCCTGAAGAAAATCTTCTCGTCCACCCTGTTGATGAACTCCGGAGGGAAAGCTTTTTTCACAGCCTTCTCCAGTACCATCTGCCTGTCCATCAATGTGTTCCTGCCGGCTGTGGAGAACCCGATTCCGCTTCCGTATTCGGCAATGTCCCTGCTTCCGACATTGGAAGTCATTATCACAATGGTGTTCTTGAAGTCCACCGTGCGGCCCTCGCTGTCAGTGAGCCTTCCGTCATCCAGAACCTGGAGCAGAAGATTGAATATATCCGGATGAGCCTTCTCAATCTCGTCGAGCAAGACGACGCAGTAAGGCTTTCTCCTTACCCTCTCGCTCAGCTGTCCGCCTTCCTCATAGCCCACATATCCCGGAGGCGCTCCAATCAGCCTTGAAACTGTGAACTTCTCCATATATTCACTCATGTCAATGCGGACCATATTATCCTCTGAATCAAAGAGATACTCCGCAAGCCGCTTGGCCAGCTCCGTCTTGCCGACGCCTGTCGGCCCGAAGAATAGGAATGAGCCAATCGGCCTGCCCGGGTCCTTGAGCCCGGCCCTGTTGCGCTGGATTGCGCTTGCGATGGTGTCGATTGCCTCGTCCTGCCCGATTATGCATTCCTTCAGCCGGGATTTCATCTTCATTATCCTGTTGCCCTCCGATTCCGCCACCTTGTTGACCGGAATGCCGGTTATCTTTGACACTACGGTTGCAATGTCCTCGTCGGTCACAATGCTGCCGGACTGTCTCAGCCGTACCATAGAGCCGGCCTCGTCCATTGCGTCAATCGCCTTGTCCGGCAGGGACTTGTCGGCTATGTACCTGTCAGTGAGCCTTACGCAGGCTTCTATGGCCTCGTCCGTGTAGCTGACCTTATGGAAGGCCTCGTAATTCTCCTTCAGGCTGGTCAGGATTCGGATGGACTGCTTGACATCGGCCGCCTCGACCACTATTTTCTGGAACCTGCGGTCAAGTGCCCCGTCCTTCTCCACGATTTTGGTGAATTCGTCCATAGTCGTGGCACCGATGCATTGGATTTCTCCTCTTGCCAGGGCGGGCTTGAGCATATTGGCGGCATCCAAGCTGCCCTGGCCGCCACCTGCTCCGACTATGGTATGGAACTCGTCAATGAAAAGGATGATGTCCGGGTCGGAGCTGACCGTCTTGATGATGTCCTTCACCCTCTTCTCGAAATCGCCCCGGTATTTTGTACCTGCCACCACGGATGCTATGTCCAGGGAGATGATGCGTTTTTTTGCAAGTACCGGCGATATGGAGCCGTTGGCAATCTTCAGGGCTATCCCCTCCACGATTGCGGACTTTCCGACACCCGGCTCGCCGATGAGCATAGGATTGTTCTTTTTCCTGCGACCCAGAATCTCGATTACCCTGGAAATCTCATTGTCGCGGCCTACAACCGGATCCAGCTTGCCCTCGGCTGCAGCTTTGGTCAGGTCGATTCCGAACTCGGTAATATCGGTTCCCTTTTCCTTCTGCGGCTCCTCGGCACTGTCCTGCATCTCCTCCCCGTCATCGCTGGTGTCACCGCCGCGCGGGAGAAGTCCGTTCTTGTCCATATAGGACAGGACCCGGCCGTAATCAACGCCTATATTGCGAAGGTAAGCCTGCCCGTAACTGCCTGTGGCCCTGCACAATGCAAGCAGGAGATGCTGCGTTAGCGCCTCCCTGCATTTCATCCTTCCCGCTTCAAGGACAGTTATGTTCAGCACGTTCTGCGAACTGCGGGAGAATGTAATGTTCTCCAGCTCGGAGTAGGGTATCTGCTCATTGGTGAAGATTCTGCTGTCGATGAAGGCCTTCATTGAGTCGAGGTCGGCTCCCAGCCCCCTGAGAGTGGTACAGGCGGGATTGTCCCCGTGCCTGATGATGCCAAGGAACAGATGGTCCGGACCGATTCCGTAACTTCCTGTCCTCATCGCCTCCTCGCGTGCATAATTGATTATGCTGTTAAGCTCCTCTGATATTCTGATTTCCATAGTCGTATATCTCCTGTTGTGACGGGGCGGCAAGCTCCGTTGGTGCAAATGTAGGCAAAAAGAATGAATTTGGGGGCCGATATTTTGCCAACTGTCAAAAATTTGTTAATTTTGTATGCTTATGGAGTTTGAGTTTCGCAAGTGCGAAACACCTTATTTTTCGATGCGCCAGCATCGAGGGTAAGTCCTCTTCCCGAGGAAGAGGATTTAGGAGAAGGGTAACGTAGACGAGAATTGTGCGGCTGGAAGAAGTTTCGCAAGACGCACAAACCTTGCATTATGATAATTATGAACTTGCGAAACTTGTGTTATGGCATAATGAATTTTAGGATAAAGATATGGAAGAAAACAGGAATGACATTGCGCAGGAAGAGCCGACAGGGCCGAAGGGCATCATCGAGGAGGTAAACATTGACCAGGAGATGCGCTCGGCGTATATCGACTATTCAATGTCCGTAATCGTGTCCAGGGCACTCCCTGATGCGAGGGATGGTTTGAAGCCTGTGCAGAGAAGGGTTCTCTACGGTATGAAGGAGCTGGGTCTCGACTATTCCGGCCAGACCAAGAAGTCGGCCAGGATTGTCGGTGAGGTTCTCGGTAAGTTCCACCCTCACGGAGACTCCAGCGTGTATGACGCGATGGCGCGTCTCGCCCAGAACTGGAACCAGAGATATCCTCTGGTATTCGGTCAGGGCAACTTCGGTTCAATGGACGGCGACCCTGTGGCCGCCATGCGATATACCGAAGCCAAGCTTGAAAAGATTGCAGCCGATGTTCTCGGCGATATGGACAAGGATACGGTTGATTTCCAGCCTAACTTCGACGACTCACTCGAAGAGCCGACAGTAGTGCCTACGAAACTTCCGCTTCTTCTGCTGAACGGATCTGCCGGTATCGCGGTCGGAATGGCCACCAATATGGCACCTCACAATCTTGGGGAATGCTGCGATGCGATTTGCGCCTACATTGACAACCCTGACATTGACACGGAAGGCCTGATGCAGTACATCAAGGGTCCGGATTTCCCTACAGGAGGTATCATCCAGGGCGTGCAGGGCATCAAGGATGCCTATGAGACCGGACGCGGAAGGGTAGTAATCAGGGCCAAGGCAGACATTGAAGTCGAGCCGAACGGCCGTGAGACCATCGTGGTTTCCGAAATCCCTTATATGGTCAACAAGAAGGAAATGCTCGAGAAGATCGGCCAGATGGTCGATGACAAGAAAATCGAGGGCATTACCTATATGAATGACGAGACTTCCCGCGAGGGTGTCAGGGTGATTTTCAGGGTAAAGCAGGGTGCCAATTCCAATGTGGTCCTCAATACCCTCTACAAATATACCCCGCTCCAGTCAAGTTTCGCCATCAACAACGTGGCCCTCGTAGGAGGACGCCCGCGTACTTTGAGCCTGAAAGACATCATCAAGGTATTCGTGGACTTCCGTCACGAAGTCATTGTCCGCAGGACAAAGTTTGAACTTGAGAAGGCGAAGAAGAGGGCCCATATCCTTGAAGGTCTCCTCAAGGCTATTGACGTAATTGACAGGATAATAGAGATTATCCGCTCCTCCAGGAACGTGGATGAGGCCAAGGGCCGTCTCATTGAGGAGTTTGAATTCTCCGATGCCCAGGCTTCAGCCATTGTCGAAATGAAGCTCAGGCAGCTGACCGGACTCGAGAGAGAGAAACTCCAGGCCGAGTACGACGACCTTGCCAAGTTCATTTCCTATTGCGAGGATGTGCTCGCCAGCACTGAGATGCAGATGGACATCATAAAGAACGAGACAATGGAACTCAAGGCCAAGTACGGGGACAAGAGGAAATCCGAAATCGTGCCTAATGCAGACGAGTTCAATCCGGAGGATTTCTACGCCGATGACGACGTGGTCATCACCATTTCCCATTTCGGATATATCAAGCGTACGCCTCTCACCGAGTACCGCACCCAGAACCGCGGCGGCGTGGGAATGAAGGGCAGCGCCACAAGGGACGAGGACTTCATTGAGCATCTCTACGTGGCCAACATGCACAGCACAATGCTCTTCTTCACAGAGAGCGGAAGATGCTTCTGGCTGAAGGTTTACCAGGTGCCGGAGTGCCCTCGTTCATCCAAGGGCCGCGCAATCCAGAATGTGCTCAGCATCCCGGATGACAAGATAAAGGCCATCATCAACGTGCCGAAGCTCAATGACGAGGAGTATGTGAACTCACATTATATCATACTTGCCACGAAGCAGGGTATTATCAAGAAGACATCCCTCGAGGCATACTCAAGACCGCGTCTCAAGGGTGTTAATGCCGTCAATGTCAGGGAGGGAGACGAACTTCTCGACGCAATTCTCACGGACGGAAAGTCCCAGGTACTAATTGCCAGCCGTGGCGGACGCTGCGTGAGGTTCGACGAGGTGGATGCAAGGCCTCTCGGAAGAACGGCTACCGGAGTGCGCGGCATCAATCTTGATGAAGGCGACGAGGCTATCGGAATGGTATGCTATGAGCCTGAAAATGAGGATGCTTCACTCCACACTCTGCTCGTTATCGGCGAGAAGGGCCTCGGAAAGAGGACTGACTTCGATGAGTACCGCAAGACCAGCCGGGGAAGCAAGGGTGTCAGGACAATGAACATCACTGACAAGACCGGAGTGCTCGTGGCACTGAAGAATGTGACCGAGGACAATGATCTCCTGATCATCACCAAGTCCGGTCTCATTATCAGGATGGCGGTTTCCGACATCAAGCAGGCGGGCAGGAACACCCAGGGAGTCAAGCTGATAAACATCAAGGACAACGACTCCATTGCATCAGTTTCCGTAGTTGCCAAAGGCGAGGAGGATGATTCACTTCCGGAAGGAGGGAATGCCTCAGGAAATACTGGAACCACAAATGTTGAAGAAAATAATTAACTAATACCTATTGTTATGAAACGTATTTTTATCGCATTGGCATTGCTTGCCTCAGTGAACCTGACCTATGCACAGGTTAAGCCTGCTGACGCAAAGAAGGCGGTAGATGCCGCCGAGGCCGCTTCCAAGGACGCCAAGAAGGCCGCCAAGGTGGCTACCTGGCTCTCTCTCGGTCAGTCATATATCAAAGCTTACGATGCCCCGGCCGGAAACCTCTGGATCGGTGCCGGAAAGCAGGAGCTCACATTGGTTATGGGCAATGAGAAACCGTCGTCATCAGAGCAGGTTACCGTACAGGGCCAGCCTATGACCAAGGAAGTATATGCTGACAAGAACCTCTACTTCAATGCCAACAACCAGCTCGCCATTATCGAGGTGACCAACCAGGTTGTTCCTGATGCTCTCGCGAAGGCCATTGATGCTTACAAGAAGGCATACGAGGTGGACGTGAAGGGTTCCAAGACCAAGGATATAAGGGAGGCAATCGAGTCCATCGGCCAGAAGTACACCAATGATGCCTACAATGCCTACAGCTTCGGCAAATTGGATGAGGCCAGCCGTCTTTTCGAGTTCGCTGCCGATGCAGTAGCTACAAAGCCAGTTTCCAAGCTTGACACCGGCGCTGTTTACAATGCAGGTTTTACTGCCTGGGCTGCCAAGGATAACGACAGGGCAAAGGCGATGTTCAAGAAATGCTACGACGCCGGCTACTACTATGAGGGCGGCGAAGTGTTCGCAAAGCTCGCCGAGGTTGATACCCTCAATACCAAGGCATACCTCGAGGAAGGCTTCCAGAAGTTCCCTCAGAGCCAGAGCATCCTCATCGGTCTCATCAACTACTATCTCAAGAGCAATGAGAGCACCGACAGGCTGTTCGAGCTTCTTGACAAGGCAAAGGAGAACGAGCCTAACAATGCTTCCCTTTATTATGTAGAGGGTAACATCCGCGCCCAGCTCGGTGACCAGGAGAAGGCTGTCGCCGCTTATGAGAAATGCGCTGAGATCAACCCTGAGTACGAGTATGGCTTCATCGGTGAGGGTACAATGTACTACAACCTTGCCATCGAACTCCAGACCAAGGCCCAGGAAGAACTTGACGATGCCAAGTATATGGAACTCGTAAAGCAGTTCGAGGGCGCTTTGAAGTCCTGCATTGCTCCTTTCGAGAAGGCATTCGACATTACCAAGGATGAGGGAGTGAAGCTTGGCGTTTCAGAGTATCTGAAGAATGCATACTACCGTTTCCGTGACGAGGGCGAAGAGTATCAGGCAGGATACGACAAGTATTCAAAATTCTCTGCCGAGGGCAGGGCTCAGTAAACTGACATTCCACGGAGGACACTCCGGATTACGTGGATTCGAGGATATGACCTTATGGTCGTATCCTCTTTTTTTGTGTTGGATTTGTTGGTATTTAGGTCGAATTTATTGATATAATTGGGTATAATGCGAAGATAATATTAAATTTGTGCGCTTTTTGACATTGATTTGGCGACTCTTGACCCGAATCTGTCAGCCAGCTGTTTTAAAACTTATTATTATGCAGTATTTTATCAAGACATTTGAGGCAAGCCTCAAGAGATGTTGGGACAAGCCGGCTCTCGACGAGTTCCGTTCATCCAGCATTACCTATGGTCAGCTCGCTGCTGACATTGAGGAAATCCATCTTTATTTCAGGGCTGCGGGCCTTGTTCCGGGCGACAAGATTGCCATCAACGC
>JBJEBP010000113.1:0-2965 GCA_051870135.1 Candidatus Cryptobacteroides sp.
AGTTGTCCTCGCATACGAGAACGCAGGAAGGCTTGCTCCATTTGCTGTACGGGTCTTTTCCGATGAATCTTCCGCGCGGCTGGTAATTGACATAGTCCCTGCCGCCGAGGAAGGTCACGAGATCGTCGTGGAGCCATCCGCCGCCGTTATGTCTGGTATCCACGATGAGGGCGTCGGCCGTCCTGTATTTGCCGAGAGCCTTGGAATATACTTCCCTGAAGCTTGGCGAATCCATGCCCTGGACGTGCACATAGCCGATTTTTCCTCCGGAGAGTTTCTTGACCTTGGCTTCGCGTTCCTTGACCCATCTTCTGTAGAGCAGCGCATGGTCAGAGTAGCCAGGTGTGACGAAGAGTTCAGTCTCCTTCTTTCCCCCTTTCTTTACCGTGATGGCAATCTTCTTTCCTGCCTTGCCTATGAGAAGCTGGTACCAGTCTTTTCCTGCTTCAACAGGCTTTCCGTCGATTGAGACAATGATATCTCCGGCCTTGATTTCAGAGTCGGCGATGGAGAGGGCACCATCCGGGAGGACCTCCTTGATTTTCAGGCCGTCTCCCTTGTAATCATCATCGTAGAGCACTCCGAGAGTACCCATGTTCAGGCCGCCAGAATATCTGTATCTTCCTCCGGTATGGGAGGCATTGAGCTCTCCGAGAATCTCCGAGAGAAGTTCGGCAAAGTCGAAGTCGTTGTTGATAAAAGGCAGGAACTTGCGGTAGTTCTCCCTGTAGTAATCCCAGTCAACTCCGTGTAAATCAGGGTCATAGAATTTCTCCTTGACCTGTTTCCACATGTGGTCGAAGATATATTCTCTCTCTGCTTTTGGCTTGTATTCATATTCTCCGGAGTAGCTTATGTTCTTGCTTTCTCCTCCATTAATGCTCATCTTGGAAATACCGCCGCCAGTGCTGATGTAGATGTATTTTCCGTCCGGTGAAGGAACGAAGCCATAGACTCCCTTTTTGAGAACCTTTACACTCTTGTCTTCAAGATCCATTGAGCAGAGGTCATAGCCGCTTTCGAGTCTTACGATGTAGAGAAGCTTCTTCCCGTCATCTGTCAGGAGATGCGTGCCGATCCGTCCGGAGTTCCTGGTCAGGCGGAAAATCCTGTCTTCCCGGCCTTCAAGTTCGAGCTTGATCTTCTCCACCTTCTTTACGCTGTCCTTCTTCTCATCCTTCTTGTCTTCCTTTTTCTCGTCGCCTGCCAGCATCTTGGCAATCTCGGTGCCTTCCTTGTCCCTGAAGAACTCTGTCATTGCCTTGGCGTCGAAGAACATGATATAGATGTCACCTTCAGCGCCCCAGCTGCCGTGGCTGCGGTAGCCGTCCTTGTCGGACTCCCAGGTCATCGCCTTGCCTCCGAGGGCCCAGCGGAAACTTCCGTCGCTGTAACCGCTCTGTGTCAGGTTGGTTATCTCGCCGCTTTCAATGTCCACCACGGCTACATCCTCATTGTTCCAGCCTCCGTCTGCCTGATAGGAGGAGAGAAGGTAGTGGCTGTCCGGACTCCAGCTGAATGAGAGATCACCATCTGAATATGAATAGTTTACGTCTTTAATGAGAGATTTGGTCTTGCCTCCCTTCGTAGGCTTGATGACCAGCTCGGTCCTGTCCCTGAGATAGGCAACATACTTGCCGTCCGGGGATACAATCGGCTGGAAGCAGGTCTCTCCTTCGTCTGAGAAGAGCTCTTCCTTGAACTCGGTGGCGTATGTGAAGTATTTGTCATCCTTGTTCGTCAAGGATGTCCTCCATATTCCCCAATGTCCGTCACGCTCGGCTGAATAGTAAATTGTCCTGCCGTCCTCTGAGAAGCTGAGGTCCCTTTCCTGGGAGGCTGTGTTTGTAATCCTCTTCGTAGTCCTGTAGTCGGCCGATGTGATGAAGACATCACCCCTGATTATAAGGGCTATTTCCTTCTGGCTCTTCGGTACAGCAATGTCGGATGCGCCTCCGCTGTATGTCATCCTCTCAATATCCCTCTCGTCCTGGTCGGAATACACCGCAATCTCCACCTTTGCAGGCTCCTTGCCCTCTGTCAATGTATAGAGGTCTCCGTTGTATGAGAATGCCAATGTGCCGTTCTTTGCAACTGAAAGATATCGTACAGGGTTCTGTGTATAATGGGTGAGCTGGACTGACTTGTCCGGTGCGGAGAGCGAACTCCTGAAGATGTTCATTGCCTTGCCGTCCCTTTCGCTGAGGTAGTAGAATGTGTCACCGTCCGCTGCAAAGACCGGATTCCTGTCCTCTCCATTGAAGTCGGAGAGCTTGGTGAATGTTCCTTCTCCGTCAATGCTGAGGCTGCTTGCCCCCTTGTAGAGCCATATATCCTTGGTCACGGCTGAGGTGTGGTGCTTCCTGAGCGGATCCTCGTAGCCCTTGTAGTCCTCATATATAATGGCACCATTGTCTGCAATGCTGATGGCGTCGATAGGAAGTGAGGTAATCCTGACAGGCCTTGATCCTTCGAGGTCAGTATAATAGAGCTGGGAGCCGCCGGGAAATCCGTCATATCTCACGTCCTGTTCCACGGCTGCGGAGAATATGATTTTTCCGTCCGGGAGGACAGCCATCGGGGTTTCATTGCCCGGGTGGAATGTTAGTCTTTTAGGAGTACCTCCGTCGCAGGAAGTAACGAAAATGTCTTTGCTCTTCTCTCTGTATGAGCTGAATACAATGTTCTTTCCGTCTGCTGTCCAGAGAGGATTTGAGTCGTATGCGGCATTGGTGGTGAGCTGCAATGCCCGTCCCCCCGATACCGGGACTACGAAAATATCTCCCTTGTAGCTGAATGCGATCTTGCTTCCGTCCGGGGAAATGCTGTTTTTCCTGAGCCATCCCGGAGTCTCTTGTCCCCAGGCTGTTCCGGCCGCGAAAATTGCGGCGATGAGGAATGTGAAGATTGTCTTTTTCATTATAGACTTTTCTTTCATAGGGAGTAATATATCTATTTTTACCTT